>JAOTWC010000045.1 GCA_029863105.1 Gemmatimonadota bacterium
GGGGCGAAACTTCGAGACTCACATAGCCGTCCAGACCCTCAGTCCGCTCGAACACCGGCCGTAAGATGTCGCACGCATCCGTGATGTCGGAGACGACCAGCTGCTCGTAGATATCCGCGGTCGTAGACCCGCTCAGCGCGAGACTGCGGATTTCCTCGTCATAGGCGTCCCCGGACGAGATCGCCTTGTGGAAGATCGCCGGATTCGACGTGACCCCCCGCAAGCCATCCTGTTCCACGCGGCGTTGCAGCTCGCCGCTGCGGATCATCTCCCGTGACAGATTGTCCAGCCAGTAGCTCTGCCCGTGTTTGGCCAGCTCGAACAGCGCGTTCATCGGATTCCTCTACTCGCGGGAGCGGAGGTGGCGCCGCTCGATGGCAATCAACTTGTCGAGGCGGCGGCGATGTCTGGGTTCACCCGTGAACACGGCAGTGAGAAAACGGCCGACGATTTCTCGTGCCAGCTCGATCCCGATCACCCGTTCGCCGAGACAGAGCACGTTGGCATCGTCGTGTTCAACGCACTGATGGGCGGAATAGGTATCATGACACACACCCGCGCGGACACCCGGAATCTTGTTGGCGACTACACAGACACCCACGGCGCTTCCGCAGATCAGTATCCCCCGCTCGACGTCGCCCGAGGCCACGCGCTCGCCGACGGCGGCCGCATAGTCCGGATAGTCCACCGGTTCGGGCCCGGAAGTGCCCACGTCGACGACGGTGTGCCCGGCGCCGGCCAGTTCGGCGACGAGGATGTCCTTGTAGGCATATCCTGCGTGATCGGAGCCAATCGCGATCCTCATGACTCAGCCGGCGAGGAGTTGCTCGGCCGAGCGTACGACTGCCTCAGCCGTGAGTCCGAAATGCTCAAACAGCTGTGCGGCCGGGGCGCTGGCGCCGAAACTGCTCATCCCGACGAACATGCCGCGGTCGCCGATCCACTCGCGCCACCCCATTTCGATGCCGGCTTCGATGGCGATGCGCCGGTCGACGGCGGGCGGAAGCACGGAGTTGCGATACGCAGCATCCTGGTCTCGAAAAAGTTCCCAGCTCGGGAGACTGACGACCCGGACTCGGACCCCCGCGTCCGCCAGCCGTTGGCTGGCTTCCAGCGCGATGCTGACTTCCGATCCGGTTCCGATCAGGATGACATCGGGCGGCCCGTCGCCCGCATCGGCCAACACGTATCCGCCGCGAGTCACTCCGTCCGACTCGGCCGGCCGAGCCAGCGTCGGGACTTTCTGGCGTGTCAGCGCGAGAACGGTCGGCCCGTCGGTACGTTCGATTGCCGTCACCCATGCATCGACCGTCTCGTTCGCATCCGCGGGTCGGAGTACGACCAGCCCGGGGATCGCACGCAACGCCGCAAGATGCTCGACAGGTTGATGCGTGGGGCCGTCCTCTCCGAGTCCGATCGAGTCGTGTGTCATGACATAGATGACGGGAAGGCCCATCAACGCAGCCAGACGTATGGCCGGCCGGGCATAGTCCGTAAATACCAGAAAGGTCGCGACGTACGGACGCACGCCACCATGGAGAGCCATCCCGTTCGCGGCGGCGCACATCAGATGCTCCCGAACACCCCAGCGCACATTTCTGTTTTCGCAGGCATGGCGAGCGAAGTCCCCGCTGAACGGGAGCAGCGTATTGTTCGAGGGGGCCAGGTCGGCGCTGCCGCCGATCAGCCAGGGGATTCGTTCGGCCGCCGATTGCAATGCCTGGCCGGAGGCGGAGCGCGTCGCCAAGGCTCCGTCCGCCGGGAAGATCGGCAGCGCATCACCCCAGCCGTCCTTCGGCCGACCGACGATCGCGGCCTCGAACTGAGCGGCCAGATCCGGCTGCGCCTCGCGATACGCCGCCAACGTCTCATCCCACGCCCGTTCGGCGGCCTCGCCCCTGCGAACCGCCTCACCCATGTGCTCCCGGACGGTACCGGGCACGTGGAAGGTGGCGTCCTCCGGCCAGCCGTACGCTCGCTTCGTCAACGCGACCTCGTCCGTCCCGAGGGGCGAGCCGTGGGCGGCGGAAGAATCCTGCTTGTTCGGTGAGCCGAAACCGATGTGCGAGCGCACGACGATCAACGACGGGTGGTCGGTCGCTGCGCGCGCCGTCTCGAGGGCGCCGGCGAGGGTGGGAAGGTCATTCGCCGCGTCGCCGACATTCTGGACGTGCCAGCCATAGCTCTCAAATCGAGCTGCCACATCGTCGGACCAGGCGAGGTCGGTGGATCCATCGATCGTGATTCGGTTGTCGTCGTACACCACGATCAGCTTGCCCAGACCGAGATGCCCTGCCAGCGAGCCCGCTTCGTGCGATGCGCCTTCCATGAGGTCGCCGTCGCTGCACACCACATAGACGAAATGGTCGACGACGACATGCGCAGGGCGGTTGTACACCGCGGCGAGGTGTGCCTCCGCCATCGCCATGCCGACCGCATTCATCAGCCCCTGACCAAGCGGACCTGTCGTCGTCTCCACTCCCGGCGTGTCTCCGACCTCGGGGTGGCCAGGCGTCATGCTCCCGAGTTGACGGAATCGCTTCAGTTGCTCGAGCGGTATGTCGTAGCCACTGAGATGAAGCATCGCATACAGCAACATCGAGGCGTGCCCGGCGGACAGTACGAACCGATCCCGGTCGAACCAGTCCGGGTTGTTCGGGTTGTAGCGCATCTGGCGGCTCAGCAGGTAGGCGATCGGGGCCAGGGCCATCGGAGCGCCCGGGTGACCGGAATTCGCCGCCTGGACGGCGTCGATTGCCAGCGTCCGGATCGTGTGGATCGAGAGCTGTTCGATCGACATCTCGTCCAGGGACTCCGGTATCGCTCCGTTCTGAAGGGCTGCCGTCATCGCTTCGGTCTGCATGGTGCTCCGTTACTGGCCGAGGATAGGGCCGCGTGCTGAGGCCGCCGGGACGGGGCAACGATACCACCATCGATGGGTCGGCGCGACCCGGCTCTCCCACCCGATCGGAAGGCGGGATAGGTTCGATCAAGATGAGCAAGGAAATGCCACGAATCGCACGAGCCACCGCCGCGTTGTACGGTGTCGAGACCGGATGGCTGGATGCCGACGGGCAACCGCAGGCCGCTTCGGAGACGACGGTCCGGCTGGTTTTGCGAGAGCTGGGGGCGCCTGTCACGGAGACGTCGGATCTGTCCGATGCGGCTCGGTTTCGCCGCGCGTCGCTGTGGCGACGCATCTGTCCGCCCGTGCGCGCCGTGCGCCAGGACGAGCGGCTCGTGCTTCCCTTGCGGCTGCCGGCCGGAATGGCGGTCGGACGCCTGGCTTGGTGGCTGGGCCTTGAAGACCACCCGGCCAGCAACGGGGAACTTCGCCTTGAGACGCTGCCGCTGATCGGCGGCCGGTCGGTCGACGGGGAGCGATTCGAGATCCGCCGGCTGGAAATCCCGGTGGCGATTCCGGCTGGCTACCATCGGCTGGTCATTCGGTTCGGGGCTGTGCAGACTCGCGTCCATGTGATCGGCACGCCGGCCTCCGCATTTCGGGGCGGCCGGATCGAGGGCAGCTGGGGACTGTTTCACCCCCTGTATGGTCTGCGCGATCCGGAGGGCGGGAGCATCGGCAGCATGCGTTCCCTTGCTGCGGCGCTGGCCTGGACCGGACGCCAAGGCGGCGCCGTATTCGGAACCACGCCGCTGCTGGCGGCGTTCGACGATTCTCCGGTGGATCCGTCGCCCTATGCGCCCGTCAGTCGGCTGTTCTGGAACGACCTGTACGTTGATCTGGACGGGGCGCCTGCGGTGTCGGGCAACGGAGACCTGGTGCGGTATGAGGAGCTGCTCACGGCTCGAAAGGTCGCGCTGGCGGAACAGGCCGAAGGGTTTTTCAGACGAGGCGGGATCGCGACCAGTGACTTCCAGCAATTTCTCCGACGAATGCCGGAAGTATCTGTCTATGGTCGATTTCGGGCGGCAGGAGAGGTACGCGGACGCGACTGGAATCGCTGGCCTGAGCCCGCCCGGACCGGGCGAATTCCCGAAGCGGAGATCGATCCCCGCGTCGTGCAGCGCCATATCTACGCGCAGTGGCTCGCGGACCGGCAATTGGCGAGACTTGCGGCGGGTGCGGGCGCGGGCCTGTACTTCGATGTGCCGCTGGGGACTCGCCCGGATGGATATGACGTGTGGAGCCGGCCCGATCTGTTCGCGCAGGGGGCCTCGGCCGGGGCCCCGCCCGACGCATACCATCCGAACGGTCAGGTTTGGGGGCTTCCACCTCTGCACCCTCAGCGTATGCGGGAGGAGGGGTATACGTACTTTGCTGCTGCGCTCAGGCACACGATGCGGTATGCGGAGCTGGTCAGAATCGATCACGTCATGCAGATCCAGCGCGTGTTCTGGGTGCCGGCGGGATGCTCGCCGAAGGACGGCGTGTATGTGAACTATCCGGCGGAGGAACTGGTTGCCGTGATCGCCCTAGAGTCACAGCGCGCTCACTGCGAAGTCGTGGGGGAGGATCTCGGTACCGTGCCCGAAACCGTGCGTGAACGGATGGACAGCCGCGGTATCCGCAGGACCTGGGTGCTCGGGTTCTCACTTCCGACCGGATCGGAAGAACCGCTTGACGAGGTGCCGGCCGGGGCAGTTGCGGCCATCGGAACGCACGATATGGTGCCGCTGCGCGGGCTGAGGGACGGTGTCGATATCGATGATCGAGAGGAGCGCGGCCTGCTGCAGGCTGATGAAGCGACCCGGCTGCGCGCCCAACGCAGCTGCCAGTTCCGGGCGCTGGCGCGCACGTCCGGTGCTACCCAGGACGTCGAGGTCGGAGGTGATCGATCCGCGGTTCCTGATCCTGCTCTGCCAGGGGTGATACGAATCCTTCGCCGTGGCCGCGCCGGACTCATTCTGTTGCCGCTGGACGACCTCGCGGGTCAGACCCAACCGCAAAACGTCCCTGGTACCTCGAGCACGCACCCCAACTGGCGTCGTCGGCTGCCTGCCGATCTGGAAAGCCTGGGTACCTCTCCCGAGGCTGAAGCCGTTCTGGATGCGATGCGGGGAGGGGCACCGTGACCCGGATCGCGGATCACGTGCTGCGCCAGTTCTCGGAGAGTGGTTACTTCAGAATGTGGGACCAGTTCGGCTCGCATCTCGAACACGAGGATGGTGTCGCCGGGTGCCGGTTCGCCGTGTGGGCTCCGGGGGCCCGCGCGGTGGACGTGGTTGGAGACTTCAACGAGTGGACGCCCGGCTCCTCCACGCTATCGTCACGGGGGCCCTCCGGAGTCTGGGAAGGGTGGTGTGCCGGCGCATCGGAAGGCCAGACGTACAAGTATCGGATCCACCACGCGGACGGTCGCGTCGTCGAGAAGGCCGATCCCCTCGCGCGCTGCGCGGAGCTCCCGCCGCGAACGGGGTCGGTCATCGTCGCCGACTCGTTCGCCTGGCAGGACGGGGAGTGGATGGCCGACCGGGCGCGGCGCAACTCGGCCGCCTCCCCCATCAGCACGTATGAATTGCATGTCGGATCCTGGAAACGACGCGCGGACGGTAGCCATCTCTCGTGGCTGGAGTTGGCGGATCGCCTGCCCGACTATCTGGAGACTCACGGGTTTACGCACGTCGAGCTGATGCCCGTCATGGCACACCCGTTCTACGGTTCGTGGGGCTATCAGGTGACGAGCTTCTTCGCCCCGACTCCCAGGCATGGGCCGCCGAAGGATCTCAAGCACCTGATCGATCGACTGCATCAGCGGGGCATCGGCGTAATTCTCGACTGGGTGCCTTCACACTTCCCGGACGACGAGTTTGCCCTTGCCCGGTTCGACGGAACGCATCTGTACGAGCACCCGGACCCGCGCCTCGGGCGGCACCCGGACTGGCACAGCTTGATCTTCAACTACGGCCGGCAGGAAGTGCGGAGTTTCCTGATCAGCAGCGCGCTCTACTGGCTGACCGAGTTCCATGCCGACGGACTGCGGGTAGATGCGGTCGCATCGATGCTGTACCTGGACTACTCGCGCGCGGAGGGGGAATGGGTGCCCAATCGGTTCGGGGGTCGCGAGAATCTCGAAGCGGTGGAGTTCGTGCAGCAGCTGAACCGGGAAGCCTATCGTGCGTGCCCCGACGTCCTGATGGTCGCGGAGGAATCCACAGCCTGGCCGGGCGTTACCCGTCCCGTGTCGGACGGCGGCCTGGGGTTCGGACTGAAATGGGACATGGGGTGGATGCATGACATGCTGGACTACATGGCTCGGGATCCGATCCAGCGGCGATTCCACCACAGCGACCTCACCTTCCGACAGCTGTATGCGTTTACGGAAAACTTCGTCCTGGCGCTCTCTCACGACGAGGTCGTTCACGGCAAGGGTTCGCTACTGAGTCGGATGGTCGGGGAGACTCAGGCGCAGTTCTCCAATCTCAGGCTCCTGCTCGCGAGCATGGTGGCCCAGCCCGGGAAAAAATTGCTGTTCATGGGAGGCGAATTCGGCCAGCGGGCCGAGTGGGACCACGAGTCCGAACTCGATTGGGCCGCGGCTGAACGCGATGCTCATCGAGGCGTCGCTCGCTGGCTTACCGATCTCAACCGGCTATATGTCACAGAGCCGGCCATGCACGAGTTGGATTGCGACGCGGGGGGGTTCGAGTGGGTGGCGCCCGACGACCACCTCCAGAACGTGATCAGCTTTGTCCGCAGATCTCGAGATGGACAGCGGGCCGTGCTCTGCGTGCTCAACTATTCGTCCACTCTCAAGCCGGGGTATCGAGTCGGAGTGTCGCGCGGCGGCGAATGGTCCGTGCTGCTGAACAGCGACGCAGCGGAATATGGCGGATCGGGCGGCGGAAACCTCGGACGGGTCAGGGCCGAGGATGTCCCGTTCCACGGTTCCGCGCAATCCGTGCGTCTGACACTGCCGCCCCTCGTCGCCCTGTTCCTTTTGCCCGAGCCGCAGACTTGACGGAACGGTACGTCTGCATTCACGGACACTTTTACCAGCCTCCACGCGAGAATCCGTGGACCGGTTCCGTCGATGTGGAGGGAACGGCCTCGCCATGGCACGATTGGAACCAGCGAATCACGGACGAATGCTACGCGCCCAACGCGGGACCACCGAGCAACTACGAACGCTTGAGCTTCGACGTCGGGCCGACGCTGATGCGGTGGCTGGAGCGGGAGCGGCCTGACGTCTATCGGGCCATCGTTGCCGGGGACGGGGACAATCAGGGTGGATCGGGAGTCGGCGGTCGTGGCGGGGCAATGGCTCAGGCCTACAGCCACATGATCATGCCTCTGGCAAATGACCGCGACCGCCGGACCCAGGTGCGGTGGGGGGCTGCCGATTTCGAGCACCGCTTCGGCCGCCGGCCGGATGGAATGTGGCTGCCCGAGACGGCAGTGGACCTTGCAACGCTCGAGGCGCTGGTGGACGAAGGTGTGCGCTTCACCGTGCTGGCCCCGCACCAGGCGGATCGCGTACGAGTTCCGCAGGCGGAGAGCTGGGCGCCCGCGCGTGACGGGCTGGATGCGGGACAGGCATACCGCCAGGTGCTGCCCTCCGGGCGTGATATCGCTGTGTTCTTCTACGACGGCCCGCTGTCGCGCGCGGTGGCGTTCGGCGGACTGCTTGATAGCGGCGATGAGTACGCTGGCCGGCTCGCCCGCGAGGCAGCGTCTGGACCCGCACCTCGACTGGTGAGCGTGGCAACCGATGGCGAGAGCTACGGGCATCACCATCCGCACGGAGAGAAGGCGCTGGCCCGCGCCATACAGATCTTGGATCGGGATCCGCGGGTACAGCTCACTACGTTCGCGTCCTATCTGGACAAGTACCCCCCGCGCGCGCAGGTGCAGATCGCAGAAAACACGTCCTGGAGTTGCGTGCACGGTGTGAGTCGATGGACCGGCGAATGCGGTTGCGGAGACGTTGACGGCGCATTCGACGTTCCCTGGCGAGGTGCTCTCAGGGGGGCCCTCGATGGTTTGAGAGAGTCGCTCGCTGCGTACTTTGAGCGTGCCGGATCCGAGGTGCTGCGGGATCCCTGGTCGGCGCGTGACGACTACATCGCCTGTTTGCTCGACCCCGCTCCCGAGGCCCGTGAGGCCTTTCTGGCCGTCCACATGACGGCTGACGGCTCGGCCGACGAGGCGATCCGGCTACTTGAGCAACAGCGATACGCGATGCTCATGTTCACGAGCTGCGGGTGGTTTTTCGGCGATCCGGAAGGACTGGAACCCCGCCAGGTGCTGCGGTACGCGATCAGGGCGCTGGACCTGTCGGCCGGCCTGCCCGAAGCCGCGTTGGTCGCGACCGAATTCCGTCAGGCTCTGGGATCGCTCGGACCGTTCTTCGACAGGGTCCTGGGGGAGCATGGCCCGGCCGCGCTGTCCTGGATCAGCGGGCTCGAGACGTGAGGATCCGGTTCGTTGCATCCAGCACGGCTGCCGCGGCTCCGTGGACGAGGGTGGACCGGACGGGAACCGCCCCGATCAACCGACGTGTGGAGTCGAGGTGATCTCGCAGGGCCACGAGGATTACGTCGGCATCGAATGCGTGCAGGCGCTTGACCCCTACCAGCGTGAATCGCTCTTTGCCCACGGCCTGATGCAGGGCCCCCAGCGTCGCCTCGGCCGCCAGGCGGAGCTCGATCAGCTCGAGGCCCACGCCGGAAGACAGTCCCTCGAAGCGCTGGCGACCCACGCGCAGCGTGACGCAGACTTCCACGCGGGCGCCCGGCGCACGCATCGCCTCCGCGACCGTCAGCACCGGCCGGGACGCGAGGCCCAGCTCGGGCGGTCGGTCGACAGCCGGAATCGAATCCGCTTTTTTGGGTTCGCCCGTCATACGCGTGTGCCCGTCGCTAGTTGTTGCACGCTGTTTCGCCTCGGACGGTCGTCGGACCGCCTGGAAGCGCCGCCCGTGCTGGCGGCAGCCGCTGCATGTTGCACAAATTGCGCCATGCAAGGGGCAACGAGGACTCGTGGCTCGCGGTCGGAGCGATCCGGGCGAGCGCTCGGGGAGCATCCGGCCTCGATTGGCCCGAGTATTGGGCACCCGCGAGCGCTCGGGCCCCTGCGAACCCGATCCGCGTCGGTCGATCAGCGCGTGCCGCCTGGAACGTGGCAGGCGATGCTGCGGTGATGGAAATAGCGACGATATTTGGACCTTGCCGGGCAGGTTGACACCGGCGGACCTAAGGCGTGACAAGTGGAGGGAGGATTCATGAACCAGGTCGCGGACTGTCTGTTCTGTCGGATCGCGTCCGGCCAGATACCCGCCGAGATCGTGGCGGAAGGCGACGAGTGGCTCGCCTTCCACGACGTGTCGCCTCAGGCGCCTGTGCACGTGCTCATCATTCCCAGGTCACACGTCGAGAGCGTAGCCGCGCTAGACGGCGATTCCGTGGTTCTGGCGGGCCGGCTGCTGACGGCCGCCGCGGATGTCGCTCGAGCGCTCGGCGTGTCGGACGACGGTTACCGGCTGGTTACCAACCGGGGCGCGCGTGCAGGTCAAAGCGTGTTCCACCTGCATGTACACCTTCTCGCGGGACGGGACATGGCGTGGCCTCCGGGTTGACCGGCGAAGCCCCCGCTTCGCGACCGCATGGCCTGCGGGTTCTGGAGTATCCCGAGGTCT
>JAOTWC010000394.1 GCA_029863105.1 Gemmatimonadota bacterium
CACACGAGTACATCGCATCCCCATGCGTGCATGTCCGTGCGCACATGGGCTGCCGAGTGAACCGCGTCGACGAAGGACAGGGCTCCCCGCGCCCGGGCGATCTCCGCCGCACGCCGGACATCGTTGATCGTGCCCACGGCATTGGCGGCCGCGGTGACCGCGACCAGTCTCGTGTGCGCACCCACCGCCGCTTCGAGGGCTGCCCAATCCAGGCCGGCGTCGGCAGCGTCGAACGGCACGACTCGGACGGTCACTCCGTGATCGGCGGCAACGGCCTTCCACGGATCGACGTTCGCACGGTGGTCCAGGCGGGTGACCACGATCTCGTCACCCGCGCGCAGCGTACGCCCGAAGGCCTCCGCGAACTGAAACGTCAGTGCCGTCATGCTCCCTCCAAACACGACCCCCAGCCTGTCCCCTCCGACGAAATCTGCGGCGGTCGCGCGCGCCGCGGCCACGACGCACGCGGTCTCGACGCTCGTCGGAAAGGCCCACCCTGCGTTGGCGTTGTGGGCGAGCAGATGATTGGAGATGGCGTCTGCCACGGTTCGCGGAACTTGCGTGCCGCCCGGCGCATCGAAGTACGCCACGGGGTGACCTGCCTCGCGGCGCTCAAGCGCCGGAAACGCAGATCGGATGGCAGTCGTGTCTGCGATCATCCGGTCGGGGAAAGGGGAGCGGCCAGCAGCCGGCAGAGGGTGTCGAGTGCTTCGTCGACATACCATCCGAGGTTGACTCTGATCACACGTCGTCCCCGGTCTCGCAGGGCTTCGGCGTCCCCCATGGCCTGGGCGAGGCGAAGCTGGGCCAGCCCGTAGACCTCACCTGGCACTTCGAGGTCCTCGGGTTCGTCGGCGGTCAGCAGGAGGATGGACGCATCTGGCATTCCTCCCTTGTGGAGTTGGCCCGTCGAATGCAGATACCGCGGACCGTAGCCGAACGTCGTCGCGGCCCCGGTCCGGCGTCCCAGGGCGTCCCGCAACCGGGACGCGAGTCGGTCACGAGCCGGCGACGCTCCGAAGTAAGCGAGTATCGCCACGTAATCTCCGGACGGAGTCGCATCCACCCAGCTGCGAATCCGCTGTTCGATTCCAGCAGCAGCGGCTTGATCGTCGGTGTCCGCATAGAGTTCCAGGCCGTGTCCCGCTGCGACCGGATCGGCGGACGTCGCTGCGTGCCCTGTCGCCAGCGCCTCGAGTTGCTGTCGCGCGCGTCGCTTGGCATCGGCCACGTCGGGTTCGTCGAACGGATTCACGCCCAGCAGAGCAGCAGCCGCAGCGACGGCGAGTTCCCAACGGTAGAACTCCGCCCCGATGGCTGCGGAGTTCGGCACTCGGAGCCGGATGATCGGATGCCCCGCATCCTCCAGCGAGGCCAGCGTCGCATCGACTTCGGGGTCGGGTTCGCCGTCAAGAGAAATCTGTACGAAAACGCGGTCGTCTCCGTATTCCTCGACAGGGCGGAGCGGCTCGCCGACGATCGGGACGATGCCGACGCCCTGCTTGCCGGTGGACTCCGCCACGAGCTGTTCAAGCCACTGCTCGAGCCGCCGGATCGACGGGCTCGTGAAGACTGTCAATCGGGTGCGACCCTGTCGAGCCAGAGTGCCGAGCGCCACACCCAGACCGATGGACGGATTGCTGTCGACGGGAACCTCGGGCCCGCTCGCTGCCCGTTGCCTCGATGCGGCCTGCAACACGCCGGCGGCGTCCAGACCGGCGAGGACCATCGGTACGATGCCGAACGGAGCGAGGACGGAGAAACGCCCCCCGATGTCGGCGGGGGCTTCGATCACCTCCCGGAAGCCTCGCTCTCGAGCCTCTCCAGCGAGCTCGGATCCCGGATCGGTCAGAGCCACGAAACGGGAGTCGGGATGTTCGACACCGGCGGCCGCCACACGGGCGCGAAAATATCGGTACAGGGAGAGTGTCTCCACCGTCGTTCCGGACTTGCTGGCTACCACAAACAGGGTTCGCTCGATATCGAGCAGGGCCTCCAGGTCCCGTACTGCGCCCGGATCGATGTCGTCGAGGACGATAAGGCCGGGAAACCCGGCCGCCGCTCCGAACGTCTGCGCCGCGACGGCCGCTCCGAGACCGCTGCCGCCCATTCCAAGCACGACCACGTGGCGGATCCCCTCA
>JAOTWC010000395.1 GCA_029863105.1 Gemmatimonadota bacterium
CATCAGCTGGACGGCGCCGTTCCTGCCGGTCGACAGCTACGTCGTCTGGCTCAGCCGTGACGGCGGGGCGAGCTGGGAGGAGCTCGCTTCCGGCATCACGGGAACCGCGTTCAACTGGATCGTCGACGGCGTACTGACCGAGCAGGCGCTGATTCGCGTCTTCGCCCTCGACCAGCACGGCGTGATGGGCTACGACACCAGCGACGCCGGCTTCGTCATTGCCGGCGCGCTCCATCCTCCCCATCCGGCTTCGAACCTGCTGGCCGGGCACGACGATGTCGAGATGCTTCTCGAATGGAAGGGTCCGCTCGTCGATCTCCTGCACGGTCCGGCCAGTCACTATCGGGTCCTGCGAGCCACCTCGCCGCAGGGTCCGTGGTCGGAGATCGCCACACCGACGGTGGAGACGACGAGCGACACACTCGACGTCAACCCGGGACAGGTCTTCTTCTACAGGGTCGTCGCCACCAACGCGGCGGGAGACGCGACCCCCTAGGGACGCGCTCCACTCCGGCCTCCGATCGACCCGCCCCTCCGGGGGCGGGTCATTTTTTCCATGGTGGTGCGGAGATTGTTGTTTTGCTGGTTGGATAGGCCCGTCTATCGTCGTTCGATTTGGTCGAGCCGGTCAGTAGGCGCGTTTGAGATCGTGGCGCCGGTTGTTCGGCAGGGTCGGAGTGGTCCATTCGCGCCGGTAGAGTTCGCGACAGACGCCCTGGAGCCTCTCCCGGGCAGGGAACAGCCTCCGCGCAAGCAGCGTGCGCCAGTTCCACGGGCGTTGCGTCAATCCCAGCCGCATCGCCGGCGTCTCGGGGTCGGGTTTGCGCTCGGAACGGCCCTTGATGAAATTGCGCCAGGCCAGGAACACGTATAGCCGCTCGATCAGTGCGTTGAGGCGGCGACCGTGGGCGATTGTCTCCCGTCGGTGTGCGGCATGGCAGTGGCGAATCAGGCCGTGCAGTAGATCGACCGGGAACAGGGCACGATCGCGAGCCACAGCGGTGACGGATCGGGACGAGCCCTTGGGACCGCGTTTGGGATTCGAATGGACCTCGAGCCGAACACGACTGGGATCGCCCAGGCAAGCCAGAGCGGCGCGGTACGCCGGATGGTCGTCGGTGATGAGGTGCAGGGGTCTCGAGGGATCCTTCAGTCCCAAGAGTCTCTGCATCGTGCGCAAAGTCGAGCCCTTGTATCCTCCGTGATCGTCGCGTTGAGGCCGGGCTCGGAGTCGCCGCAGTTGGGCCGGCGAGCGACGACCGCCGCGACGGTGGGGCGCCGGATCGATGCCGTAGACGAACCAGGACTCGGCGCCGACGGGAGTGGCGACACCGAACGGAAGATCCTGCGTGAACTCGAAGGTCTCGAAGTGATCGAACACGATCGGCTCGTTGGGAGCCTGGACCATCGAGTTGAGGGCGCGTTGGTTGAGCAGCATGCAGTGACGCCCGAGACGAGCGGCTTGACGAGTCACGGTCGATGGAGCACAACCGAGGTTGCGGGCCAACTGACGATGGGCGGATCCGGCCTGGAGACCTGCGGCGATGGGGAGCAGCAGCTCGGGCCGCTTGAGCCAGTAGCTGAGGGAGAAGGACTTCGTGCAGAAGGTCTTCCGACAGATGTTGCAGCGGTAGCGCTTGACCTTCCGGCCGTTCTTGAGAGGAAAGGAACCGTAATCGCGGTAGCAAAACCCACGGGTGGTACGGCGGTGTTCCGGGCAGTCCGAATTGGGGCAAAAGGAGGGCCGGAAAGCTTGCAGTCGCTCGACGGGGGTTCGGCGCCAGTTCACGGGGCCATGTAGGAACAACCTGCGTGCCAGCTCTGAACAGGCCCAAATCAAGCCGTTCGTAGAGGTTGAGCAAAGCAGCGACCGGAGGCGGACACTTGGTCCGGACGCATGTGGCCACCAGCGAACACAACAATTTCGACACCACCATGGAAAACGTGACGCCGCGGGTCCACCGTGACCCGTTCGAACGTGTCGGAACCTGACGGTCTACGGGGCTGGGTCCCCCCTTCTGGGGGAAAGACCCCGAGCCCGTCGATCGGTGGCCCGTTCCGCGGGCGAGTCGGCGAGGTTGGCGGATATCGCGGCACGTCTGCGGATCAAGTTTCCGCCCGGCGCTCCGATCGT
>JAOTWC010000046.1 GCA_029863105.1 Gemmatimonadota bacterium
CCCGAGGCCATGCGCGGGATTGCCAGCCTGGTGAATATCGGTCACGAGACGACCACCGTGAACATTCTGGATGACGGCGTTCCCGTACTCACGCGCGATCTCAGTTTCGGCACTCGGCGGCTGTCGATCGACCTGCAGCGGGAGCAGGGGATGTCTGCCGAAGACGCGGAAAAGGTGCTCCGCGGCGAGAATCAGGATGAGCGCTTGAGGGCCTTCCTGTATGAGCGGGTTCAGGAGGTCGGTCGCGGGATCGAACGGGCCACCGCATTTCTCGAGACGCAGGAATTGGGAGCAAAGCTCGGGCGGGTATACCTGTGTGGCGGAGGCGTGCGGATCCCGGCGCTGACCGACGCGCTGGCGGAGCGCCTCGGCGTCGAGACCCTGGTGGCAAATCCGCTCGAGCAGATCCAGGTGAAGCCGGGGGGCGTGGATGTCGAGGCCGCCGGTGTGCTGCCGCCGATGATGATGCTCTCGCTCGGGCTCGCACTCAGGGTCGCTGCGTGATCGAGGTCAATCTTCACCCGGGCGGCGCAAAGGGTGGAGCGACCGCGCGAAGGTCCCTGCGTTTGCCGAGTTTCGGTCGAGGCGGGCCGAGTGCGAGCGGACGCGATCCGTGGACGATCGCAGCGATTGCGGTTCCTGCGGTGGTCCTGCTGGCGATCGGGTGGATGTGGTTTTCCGCCCGCTCCCACCGCGCCGAATTGAATGACCGGATTGCGGTGGCCGTGGAGGACTCGACGAGGTTGTCGGATCTTCGGTTGTTGAGCGACAGCTTGATCGCTCGCGAGGCCCGTATCCGGCAGCGACTGGATCTGGTGCAGTCGCTCGACGGAGGCCGGTTTGTCTGGCCCCACGTGCTGGACGAGATCGGCCGCTCGCTGCCCGCATACACGTGGCTCACGCTGGTCCGGCGCGAGGCGCCCTTCCCGGATCTGCGCATTCAGGTAGACGGCCTGGCGGCCAACCCCCTGGCCATCACGAGATTCGTCCGCAACCTGGAGGAATCGCCGTATATTGCCGAAGCCCGCATTCTGGGCAGCCAGCAGCAGGTGATCGAGAATGTGGCGGCACAGGCATTTCAGCTCATGGTCACGTACGAGGTGCCGCCGGATGAGCTCCTGACCTTCGAACCGCTGGTGAACTGAGCGATGGCGATTCTGCCGGAGGATCCGCGTAAGCAGATGATGTTGCTGATCGTGATCCTCGCGATCGCGGCGGGTGCGCTCTACTACATGTTCCTGTACAGCCCGGCCGGTCTGGAGCTCTCATTGATGGAAGATCGAATCGAGGACCTGGACACGCAGAACCGCCTCGCAGAAGCCAGGATCGGCAATCTGCAGCAGTTGAGGGACCGTCTCACAGTGGCGGAGCGGCAGGTGCAGGCCCTGCAGCGATTGGTGCCGGAAGGGTCTGAGGTTCCGGAGATCTATGAGGCGATCGCCGCGGAGTCGCAGTCGCTGAATCTTCAATTGCTCAGCATCGAACCGTTGGATCCGGTGCCGGCGGACAGCCTGGGTACTCTGATGCGTCAGGAGTGGCAAATGGTCGTCGAGGGCGAGTACCACGCGATTGGGCAGTTCTTCGCGCGTGTCGCTTCGTTCGACCGCATCGTTCGGCCGCACCTTTCGAGCATCGTTCCCGCAGGTGTGACCGCTGGAGGACGCCAGCTTGTCGAGGCTACGTTTGGCCTCGAGACGTTCGTGCTCGGTGCAGGAGGACTGTCAGCAGAGCCCGCTCGATTTCCGCAGGAGGAATCTCCTCCTGCCGGAGCCTTGATGGGGGGTGCGGCGCAATGAAGTGCTGCCTGTTCGTTGCTGCGGTCATGCTGATTCCCGTGCCGTTGGACGCACAGGAACCGGTGGACGCTCCCGAGATTCGACGGGAGGTGTTCGAATACCCGGCGGCCGGTCGACGCGATCCGTTCGAACCCTTGTCAGCCGGTGATGAATTGGGTCCGCGGTTCGAGGATCTGGGCCTGAGCGGGATCATTTACAGCCCCGAAAGGGGAAGCATAGCGGTACTCGTCGACCGGGCGACCCAGCGCAGATACCGGGTGTGGGAGGGCGACGTTGTGGGTGGAGCGCGTCTGCTCAACGTGAGTGAAGGAGAAGCGGTATTTCTGGTGACCGTGTTCGGCGTAACCCGTCGTGACACGTTGCGCCTGAAGGCACAAGACAAGGAGCAAGGCGAATGATTTGGAAGCCGATCGTCGCTGCGGCGCTGGTCGCGCTTCCGGCGGTAGTCTCGCCGGGCGACATCCATGAGGTCCGAGTGCAGCCGGCCGGTGCCGACACCGAAATCGTCATACTCACGGGCGAACAGGTCGAGCCCCGTGAGTTTCTGCTGACGGGCCCGGCTCGCCTCATCGTGGACCTGTACGGGGCGGAGATCGGTGACCTTCGCGGGAGCTACGAGGGCATCAGCCGCGGCGGCATTACGCGCATGCGAAGCAGCCAGTTCCGTCCCGGCGTCGTGCGCCTCATTTTCGAACTGACGGTGAGTGCGGAATACCGGACCGATGCGACGGCCGGACGATTCTCGCTCCGGTTCGCGAATCCGGGAGATAGCTTCACGCCCTGGAGCACTGTCGTCGGGGGCGACGCTCCGTTGGCGATGGCAGATCGCAATCCGGCACGGACGGTGTTTCGGTCGGAGGAAAGCGTCCGCGAAGTGCTTCAGGACGACCCGCCTCGGATCACCGTCGCCTACGACAGTGCGAGCATGCTGGATGTCCTGGCGGGGTTTTCCGAGTTCGCCGGTGTGTCGATCGTCCCCAGCGCGGGTGCGGCGGATGCAATCGTGCGAGGCGTCGACATTCGGAATCAGCGGTGGGATGTGGCGCTCGACGCTATTCTTGCCTCGCAGGGACTCGGCTGGCGGATGCAGTCGGAAGGAATCCTGATCGTCGACAATCTGGAGGGTCTGCGGATGCGGGACACCCTGCAGACGGAGACGAGGGTGTTTCGCATCAACTACGCGAGCGCGGATTCGGTGGCAGCCACTCTGTTCGGCCTGGCCACGCCCAACCGAGGCCAGGTCGTTTCTTATCAGGGTGCCAACTCCGTCATCGTGACGGACGTGCCTTCCGTCGTGGCACGGATGGACACGCTGGTTCGGAATCTGGATCGCAAGACACCGCAGGTCTCGATCGAGGCCAAGATCATCTTCGTCGATCGTACGGACGTGAACTCTCTCGGCATCGTGTACGACCTGAAGGACCGGACGGGGAATTCGATCAACGATGTAGTGGGTGTGCAGGATCCGCTGGATCCGGGGACGCTGACGAATGCAACGCTGGTCGACCTGTCCGGAGAGTCCATCGCCGCCCTGGCGAACGCGAACGACCGTGTGCTGGCGCCATCGCTGCAAATCCTGGCGACCACCGCGTTCGGGAGTTTTTCGCTGGCCGCCTTCCTGGATGCGCTCGAGCAGCACCAGCTGTCTGATGTCCAGGCCGCCCCGAGCATCCAGGTCGTCGACAACCACAATGCCCGGATCCAGGTGGGTGAGAAGACACCTATTCGCGTACTCGAGCAGGGGGCGCAGGCCGCCAACGCTACGGTCAACGTTCAGTTCGAGGATACGGGAATCATTCTCGACGTAACGCCCCACATCACAAACAACAACCAGATCCTGCTCGATATTTCTGCGGAACGCTCGGGGCTCCAGACAGATCTGCCGGACGTCGGCTTCAATTTCACACAACAGCTTGGCCAGACGCGCCTGCTGCTTGACGATGGCGAGACGATGGTGATCGGGGGGCTTACGCTCAGTCAGGTGGACCGGAACGAGAGCGGGATCCCGCTGTTGATGGACATACCTGTTTTGGGAGCGCTGTTCCGGACAACGAAGAATACGGAGACGAAGCAGGACTTGATCATTCTGGTGACGCCGCACATCGTGCCGTAGCTTCGAAGCTCCGGTCGCCATCGAGCGAGAGGCGCCCGTGGGGGCCCGGGTAGTCCGGGCCCCTTGTTTTTTTGGGAGGTACGGGTCCACATGCTGCGCCATTTTACGTTTCACACCGCGGGGGAATCCCACGGCAGGGGAATGCTCGTCGTTATCGAGGGCGTTCCCGCCGGACTTCCGATCACGCCTCTCCACATCGCGGCGGACCTGTCTCGGAGGCAACTCGGGTTCGGCCGTGGCGGGCGTATGACCATCGAGAAGGACGCCGGTGAGCTGCTCAGCGGCGTTCGCCTGGGCGAGGCACTGGGATCTCCTCTGACCGTTTGGGTGCCGAACCGGGATCACCGGAACTGGCGGGTCGCCATGTCGGTTGAGGCCCAGCCGGACGCCGACGACGAAACCCTTCGTCGGGTGCACCTTCCACGTCCGGGTCACGCCGACCTGGTGGGATTGCTCAAGTACGACCGGGTGGATGCTCGCGACATCCTGGAGCGCTCCAGCGCCCGGGAGACGTCCGCCCGCGTGGCCGCCGGCGCCGTGGCGCGCCGGCTGCTCGCTGAGTTCGGAATCGCGATCGGCAGCCATGTGACGCGCATCGGAGACGTCGAGGTAACCGACGTCCCCACCGAGCTCTCCGACCTGAACCAACGTGCGGACGCTTCCGATGTGCGCTGCCTCGATCCGACCGTGGCCGGCCGTATGCGGAACGCCATCCGTTCCGCCGAACTGGCCGGCGACACACTGGGCGGGATTTTCGAGGTCGTCGCGACCGGCGTGCCGGTCGGTCTGGGCAGTCACGTGTCCTGGGAACGCCGGCTGGACGCGAGAATCGGCGCGGCGATGCTGGGAATCCAGGCCATGAAGGGCGTGGAAATCGGCCTCGGATTCCGGTCGGCCGCGCTCCGAGGCTCGGATGTGCATGACGAAATCGACCGTGAGGCCGAGAGGCGCCTGTCGGGCGGGTACGGGCGGCGGCGCAACAATGCGGGCGGTCTCGAAGGCGGAACCACGACGGGCGAGCCCCTCGTCGTCAGGGTCGCGATGAAGCCGCTCAGTTCTCTTACCCGTTCCCTCGAGAGCGTGAACGTGCGGACCGGCCGGCCGGCAAGAGCGGAACGCGAACGGAGCGACGTGTGTGCCGTTCCGGCCGCCGGCGTGGTCGGCGAGGCGATGCTCGCACTGGTCCTGGCCGATGCCATGCGGGAGAAGTTCGGCGGGGACAGTCTCGGCGACATGCGTGCTTCCTGGGAGGCGTATCTGACCCGGATCAATTCCAACGCGTTCGAACACGAATGAACGCCGGCGACGGCTTCAACGCTTCCGCGACGCCGATCGTTCTCGTGGGGTTGATGGGAGCGGGCAAGACGACGGTAGGTCGGCAGCTGGCCGCCGATTTCGGAGTGGAGTTCGTCGATCTGGATGAGGAAATCGAGCGACGCGCCGGCATGTCGGTGGCGGAACTTTTCGCGCGCCACGGAGAGCTGGCCTTCCGCGAACTGGAGGCGTCGGCCTCTCACGATCTGGCACCCGGGCCGCGTACGGTCGTTGCGGTCGGCGGGGGCTGGATGGCCAACCCGATCGCCCGCGGCGCCTGGCCGGCGGCGGTCACGGTCTGGCTCATGGTCAGCCCCGAGGAGGCGTCCCGCCGGATGAAATCTCGGACCGGTTGTCGACCACTTCTGGACGGTGCGGACACGCGAAGCGTGCTCGAGCGACTTCTGGCCCAACGGTTGCCCGCATATGGACAAGCGACGTATACCGTAGACACGAATCGGCTTCGGGCCGACCAGGTCGCCGCGGAAGTCGCTCGTCTCGTGGGTCTGGCGACCGTCGCATAATCAGCTGTCAGTACACAATGAACCATGGAAGTATGGCGAACAACAAAAAGCTCGTAATTCTGGAATCGGATAAGAAGGCACGCCTGATCGGCCCATGGCTCGGCGAGGACTATGTCGTGGCGGCCACGGGCGGTCACATCGTAGACCTTCCGAAGAAGGGGCTGGCGGTCGACGTGGACGGGGGGTACGAGCCCGACTACGAGATCGTTCACGGCAAGAAGAAGCTGATCACCGAGCTGAAAAAGGCTGCGCGGAGCGCGGATCAGATACTGATCGCAACCGATCCGGACCGGGAAGGCGAGGCGATCGGCTACCATATTGCTCGCCAGCTCGGGTTCGGGAACGGCGATGATGGCCGGTTTCTACGGGTCACGTTCAACGAAGTGACGAAAGACGCCGTGCTGGAAGCCATCGCGGATCCGGGCGACCTCGATCTCGCCCGGGTCGACGCGCAGCAGGCGCGTCGGGTGCTGGACCGGCTGGTCGGATACGGGCTGTCGCCTCTGCTGTGGAAGAAGATTTCACCGGTCGACCCGATCAGTCGTGTTCCGCTGTCGGCCGGCCGGGTCCAGTCCGTCGCAGTTCGCCTGATCGTCGAGCGTGAACGCGAGCGGAGGAGGTTCCGTGCGTCGGATTACTGGGATCTCTCGGCGACGTTGACCAAGGACGGTCGGGAGTTTGAGTCCCGCTTGATCACGCTCGGCGGCAAGCGTGTCGCGACCGGGTCGGACTTCGACCCCGAAACCGGCGAGTTGAAGAGCGCCGATGCCGTGGTGCTGCTGGATGAACAGGCGGCCGGGAAGGAGGCCGCCCGCCTCGAACACGTTCCACACGTGGTTGCGGCGGTGGAGCGCCGTCAGAAACCGACGAATCCTCAGCCTCCGTTCAAGACGACAACGCTGCAGAAGGCGGCGAACGCCCGCCTGAAGTTGTCTCCGAGACAAACGATGCGAGTCGCCCAGCGGCTGTACGAAGCAGGTCTCATCACGTACTTGCGCACAGATTCCACCGAACTGTCGCAGCGGGCGGTAGCCGCTGTTCGCAAGCAGATTCAGTCCCGCTACGGCGCTGACTACCTGAGCCCGAAGCCTCGCACGCATGCGACGAAAACGAAGGGTGCCCAGCTCGCGCACGAGGCCATTCGACCTTCCGGGACGGAAATGAAGACGGCCAGCCAGCTGGGCCTGAAGGGTGTCGACGCGGCGTTGTACGATCTGATCTGGAAGCGCACCATGGCGAGCCAGATGGCGGCCCAGATTCAACAACACGTGTCGGTGACGATCGCCGCCGATGACGCAGAGTTCAGGTCCAACGGACATACGCTCGAGTTCGCCGGATATCGCCGGGCGTACATGGAGGGAGCCGCTGATCCGGAATCGGCCCTCGGGGAGCGGGACGTATTCCTTCCGGACCTCGAAGTCGGTGACGAGCCGGTGTTGCGTCAGCTCGAACCGAGCGGCCATACGACGCGGCCGCCCGCGCGGTACACACAGGGTGCTTTTCCGGGGATTCTCGAAGAGGAGGGAATCGGACGCCCCAGTACGACGGCCACGATCATCAGCACGATGGAAAGCCGCGGATACGTCCGGCTCGACGGGCAGCAACTCGTGCCGACGTTCCTGGCTTTCGCGGTCACAGCGTTGCTGGAGGAGCACTTCGAGGATCTCGTGGATGTCGGCTTCACGTCAGAGATGGAGCGGGGACTGGACCGCATCGCCGAGGGCCGGATGGACTGGCGCGAATACATCGATGGTTTCTATCGGGGAGTCGACGGATTCGAGGGGCGCCTGGCGGATCGGATAGAAGTGATCGATCCGCGTACCGCCTCAACGTTGATATTCGACGACATGGCGATGCACGTCAGGATCGGTCGTTACGGCCCGTTCCTGGAGCACGGTACGGAAGACGATCCGATACGTGTGTCCCTTCCGGAGGATCTCGCGCCTGCCGATCTGACCGCGGAGTTCGCTGAACGTCTGATCGAACAGAAGGAAGCGACGAACGAGGAGCTTGGTGCCGACCCGGAGACGGGGCAGCCGGTCTTCCGCCTTGTCGGCCGCTTCGGCCCGTTCGTGCAGCTCGGCGAGCAGGAAGAGGACGGTCCGAAACCCAAGCGGGCGTCCCTGCCCGAGGGCATGACGCTCGAAGCGGTGGACCTGGATACGGCCCTGTCGCTGCTTGCGCTGCCGCGAGACCTGGGGGCTCACCCGGAGACGGGCAAGCCCGTTCGGGCCGGTATCGGCCGGTATGGTCCGTACGTCGTGCACGAGAAGGACTTTCGATCGCTTCAGGCCGGCGAAGACGTGCTGACCGTTGACTTCGACCGCGCCATGGCGTTGCTGAGCGAGCCGAAGCGGGGACGAAAGACACAGACTGCATTGCGCGACCTCGGCCCGCATCCGGCTGACGGGGAGCCGATCAGGCTGTTCGAAGGTCGCTATGGGCCGTACGTGAAGCATGGCAAGGTCAACGCGTCCCTGCCCAAGGGGGCCGCGCCGGACGACATGACGATCGAGCAGGCGGTTGTCTTGCTTACCGAAAGGGCGGAGAAGATGAAGTCCGGTGCGGGTGGCGGACGGCGGGGCCGCCGCAAGAAGTGACCCGGTCCGTGGTTTCGGTTGTCGGCGGCGGACTCGCCGGATCCGAAGCCGCCTGGCAGCTCGCCGAGTCCGGCTACGAGGTGCGGCTGTTCGAGATGCGCCCGGAACAGCGCACGCCTGCCCACGAAACCGGCGACCTCGCCGAGGTCGTGTGCACGAACTCGTTCAAGAGTGAAGCGCTCGATACGTCCCATGGCATCCTGAAGGCTGAAATGCGGGGTCTCGGCTGCATGCTCCTCACCGTGGCCGACGAATGTCGCGTCCCCGCCGGAAGCGCCCTCGCAGTCGATCGGCGCCGATTCAGCGCCGAAGTCACGCGGCGCGTCCTGGGCCACCCGCGCATCCGGCTGTTCCAGGAGGAAGTGCGCTCCATACCGGAGGGCCCGACGATCATCGCGACCGGGCCGCTCACGTCCGATGCCCTGTCCGACAGCATTCGCAGCCTGCTGGGCGACGACAGCCTGGCGTTCTTCGACGCGATCGCGCCGATCGTCGCGCGTGACTCCATCGACGAAGACGTCACGTACGTTGCATCGCGGTACGACAAAGGGGGTGCGGACTACGTGAACTGTCCCCTTGACCGGAAGGCTTACGAGGCGTTCATCGATGCGCTCCTCGCGGCCGACATTCACCAGGGACACGATTGGGACCAGGTCCCCTACTTCGAGGGCTGCCTTCCGATCGAGGTGATGGCCGGCAGGGGCCGTGAGACGTTGCGGCACGGCCCGATGCGCCCGGTCGGCCTGCTCGACCCGCGGTCCGGACGTCAGCATTACGCCGTCGTGCAGCTCCGGATGGAAGATCGGGCCGGTCAGATGTGGAACCTCGTCGGCTGTCAAACCCGAATGAAGGTCGGCGAGCAGCTGAAAGTGTTCCGGATGATCCCGGGTCTCGAGCAGGCGGAGTTCCTCAGGTTCGGTTCGATTCATCGCAATTCGTACCTGAACTTCCCGGCCAGGTTGACTCCACACGGCGCGGTGAACGGCCGTGGCGACCTGCTGTTCGCCGGTCAGTTGACCGGCGTCGAAGGGTATACGGAGTCGATCGCCAGCGGGCTGATGGCGGCCCTGAATCTGGACCGCATCCTGAGGCTCGAGCCGCCTGTGATTCCACCCCCGACCACGATGATCGGGGGCCTGTACCGCTATCTGCGCGAGGCGGACCCGACGCAGTT
>JAOTWC010000396.1 GCA_029863105.1 Gemmatimonadota bacterium
ATCCTGACGTTGACCCGGGCCTCCTCCACAAGCGCCAGCTTGTTCTCGATGAGTTCCCGCTTCGCGGCGACCAGCAGCACACTCATCTGCAGCCCCTCGCCGTCGGGATCAGTGATCTCGAAGTCGAGTTGAACGTCGTCCATGTCGAACGGCACGTGCTGCTCCGCTTCCCAGCGGATCACTTCCCGGGCATCCCGCTTCGACATGCGATCCATCTGAATGGGCTTGATGATCACATCCCGCCCACCGACGCTCACTGCCACGTCTCGCCGGTCGATGCCCTGCTCCTCGAACACAGCGTCGATCGTCGAAGCGACGAGGCCCGGATCCATGATCTCGCCCTCGACGATCGCATCGGAACCAAGGGGGTGTACGGCGAGCAATTCGATTACAGGGAGGGACCCGGAATGGTCTACTACGGCTACCTTGATGTAGCCGCTGCCGACATCCAGACCTACGGACCGCTTTTTTCGACCGAGTCCGAACAAAGCCATTCGGCTAGCCAATCGATAGCACACCACGGATTTTCCGGCGGGACCACTCATACTAGGAAGTCCGGGGCAAACCTGTCAACGACACCGGCGATCACGGGGCGATCAGAGGGACGTCGAACACGAGAACTCGACGGCCGGGACCCTCGATCCGGAGTTCGACCCCCCCGGCGAGCACGCCGTCCCGGTGGATGTACGTCGCGTCGAACGGCTCACCGCCGGCCACCAGCCGGACGCTACCGGAATCAGCGGTCACCAGGCCTGTCCGCACCAGGCTGAGCGCCCGGACAGCGACCATGGCCCGCCGGCCCTCTGACACGGCCGTACGGGCCTCAAGGGAGGTGGCGCGACCGGTTGTAACAACGGCCGCACCCGCGAAGCCGATCAGCGTGATTACCAGCAGAAGTTCGATCAGGGCATAGCCCCGCGCCCCCGTGTCCACGCCTATCGGAGCCTCCGCACGGGCTCGATGCGCAGGCGACCGAGAAAATTGCAGACGATGCGAACGGACCTGTCTCCCCGGAACAGATAGACGCTCCCGGGTGCGGCCTGGCCGCGCGGGTTGAACCGGAATGTGGCTGGCCGCAGCACCACCGAGTCAACCGGCAGAGGATCGACACCGGCGAAGGACGTCGCGCCGAGAATGGTCCCGGCTGATGTCTCTACGATCAGTCGGTTTCCTGCCTGGTACAAGCGTACTGTTTCCCTCCGACTCACGGCGGCCCGCCGGGCCAGTGACAGCTGCTGCCGGACGACTCGAGTCGCGCTGCGCACGGCAGCGGCCTCGCGCAGGCTGGCGAATCCGGCTATGCCGAAGGAGGCCAGCGTCCCGATGACGGTCAGAACGATGAGAATTTCCGGCAACGTGAAGGCCCTCGTGCGCATCACCCCCCCTGCGCGAAACCAGTGATGATATCGGGCATGCCACGAAGCACGCTCCCGACATCAACTAAGGATCATTCGACAGGTCAGGCGGGGGCAGCGGCTCGAGACCGCCCGGGCGCAAGAGCCACCTGGAACCGTACTCACCCGATCGGACGAAGTCCTGGTTCCGGTCTCGCAGGTCGCGGACGAACAGGACCGGAGCATCCAGGGCGGGTCCGTTGTGGAGGAGAAAAGGCAGCCAGTTCGTGAAGCCGGGCCCGTCGTGTGCCAGTTCGGCACGACATGCGTCCGGGAGGGAGCGACCCGGGGTCAGGCGGAGAGTCGGATCCCTGGTGGGAGAGCCCGCTCCGAGAAGGACGCCTCCAGGCGGCATGTCGCGGAGCACCGCCTCGACACGGCCGGGTGGCCAGCGTTCCGCTCGCGAGCGGCGCAGGAGAAGCTCGACGTCGCAATGGTCGAGCCGTCGGTACACCTGCTCGGCCGTCGAAGCCGCGACACCGGCCTCGCGCATCCGGGCGAGCAGTCGGTTCCCCCAGCTCACCGAAACGAACACGACACCCCGGTCGATGCCTCGACTCGCGGCGATGGCGGACGGATCGACCTTCATGCTGCGGAAAGACGATGCGTACGCCGACATGCGGCGGGGTGCGGAGTACAGCGCGGTGTAGACAAAACAGGAAGCGACGAGCATGACGACCACGTCGCGGAGTCTCGGGGATCGCACCCTCAGCGCCGGAATCGAG
>JAOTWC010000047.1 GCA_029863105.1 Gemmatimonadota bacterium
GCGGGCTGTTCTTCGCCCGCCTGTCCTCGACGATCGGCGTCGAGCATCTCCTGGAGCACGAGGGTCATCGGCGCTATGTGCTCCCCGACGGCCGGCGCTGGTTTCTGGTGGACGAACAGTTCCTCGAGACCGAGGCCGCTCGGCTGGGGGCCGAGCCCATCGATCCGCTGAAGACGACGATCGTGCAGAATCAGCGGAGCATGACGACCTGGGTGCTGCGGAAGGCCTGAAATCGCGGCCCAGAAGCCATCTCGCTCCGAAAACCGTATATTCCAAGCTTGTCTGCGCCGGTTCATTCGGCCAACTCTTTACGGAGCAATCACATGACGCGCCCGGAAAAGCCTGTTTTCTTGCCGGCTCCGGATGCCGCGGGTAGCTTGGCGGCCAGCAGCGAGCACACGTCGAGTCCCAGCGCTGCTCGGAAACCTCGCGAAAGGTCCGATCGTATGCAGGTCTTCGCCAAGACCGATTCTCTGACATTGCCCGACGATCTTCGCGCGGTCGATCTGTATCCGTACTTCCAGCGTATCGAAGAATCTCGTGATACCGAAGTGGTGATCGACGGCCACCGGAAGGTGATGATCGGCTCCAACAACTACATGGGGCTGACGCACGACCCGCGGATCATCGAAGCGGCCAAGGCGGCGCTCGAGAAATACGGCAGCGGGAACACGGGAAGCCGGTTTCTCAACGGCAACCTGGACATCATCGATCAGCTCGAAGAGGACCTGGCCGACTGGCTGGGCAAACCGAAGGGACTCGTGTTCAGCACGGGCTACCAGACGAACCTCGGCACGATCAGCGCGTTGCTGAGTCGGACCGACACCGTGTTCGTCGACAAGCTCGATCACGCGTGCATCCAGGACGGGGCTCGACTCGGCTGGGGAGAAATCAAGCGGTTCCGGCATGCCGAGCTCGACCATCTCGAGAAACTGCTCGCCAGGTGCGACCCGGAGCGCGGCAAGCTGATCGTCGTGGACGGCGTGTACAGCATGGAAGGCGATCTGGTCGACCTGCCGCGCGTGGTCGAACTCCGCAAGCAGTACGGGGCCGCCGTGCTGGTCGACGACGCCCATTCCCTCGGAATCTTCGGCGCCACGGGCGCGGGTACGGCCGAACACTTCGGGCTGACGGACGAAGTAGACCTGATCACGGGAACATTCTCGAAGTCGCTGGCTTCGATCGGCGGATTCGTAGCCGGTGACGCCGACATCATCGACTTCCTGCGCCACTCCGCCCGCGCGCTGATGTTCAGCGCCAGCATGCCTCCGGCCTCCGTGGCCACGGTCATCGAGGCGGTGCGGATCATCCGCTCCGAGCCGGAGCGGCGCGCGCGCCTGTGGGCCAACACGCGGCGCATGATGGGTGAACTGCGGACACTCGGGTTCGACATCGGCCCGACGGAGAGCCCGGTGGTGCCGATCCTCGTCGGCGATCTCTACAAGACATTCCGATTCTGGCGCGCCCTGTTCGATGCAGGCGTGTTCACGAACCCGGTCGTGCCGCCTGCCGTGCCCGAGGGTCACGGGCGGATTCGCACGAGTTACATGGCGACACACACGGACGACCAGCTGGACTTCGTACTGGACGTCATGGCACGTCTCGGCAAAGAATTCGATCTGATTTGAGCGGCCCTGGGACGGGCGTCCGCATCGAGTCCGCCTGGGACAAACGGACGTTCAAGGACTTTCTGCGACTTCCGTATCGCATCTACGCGGGTGATCCGAACTGGGTTGCCCCGCTCCTGCGCGACGTCAAGACCATGTTCGATCGGGACGCGCATCCGTTCCACCTGCACTCGGAGGTGGAACCGTTCGTCGCGTATCGTGATGGACGAGCCGTCGGGCGAATCGTCGCGATCCACAATCGGAATCACGTCGCGTTTCACGAGGAACCTGTCGGATTCTTCGGTTTCTTCGAGTGCGAGGACCGCCAGGAGACGGCGGACGCGCTGTTCGAGCGGGTTGCGGAGTGGCTTCGCGAGCGGGGGCTGGAGACGATGCGGGGCCCGGCCAGTTTCTCGACGAACGAAGAAGCGGGTCTGCTGATCGAGGGATTCGACATGCCTCCCGCGGTCATGATGCCTTACAACCCGGCCAGGTACGTCCGTCTGGTCGAGACCGCCGGGTTTCGGGAGGCAAAAACGATGCTGGCGTTGAACCTCGTTCTGCCGGAAGGAGCCCCTGACTACCTGCGGAATCGAGAGGAGTGGCTGCGGAAACGCCTCAACATCACGCTGCGCCCGATCAACATGGCCAGGTTCGAAGCGGAGCTCGGCCTGGTCCGGGAGATCTACAACAAGGCGTGGGAGAAGAACTGGGGTTTCGTCCCCATGACCGAAGCGGAAATCGGGCATATGGCGAAGGAACTGAAGCCCGTGCTGAGGCGCGACCCCGAACAGGTCATCCTGGCGGAAGACCTGGATGGCTCGCCCGTCGGGTTCGCACTCTGGCTGAAGGACTACAACCGTGCGCTGATCCATGCCCGCGGGAGGCTGTTCCCGACGGGTCTGCTGAAAATTCTGTGGCATTCCCGCAAGATCGACATGGCGCGGGTGCTGACCCTGGGACTCGTTCCGGAATACCGCGGCAAGGGTATCGACAGCCTGTTCTACATGGCGTGCTTCCGGTTCGCCAACCAGAAGGGCGTGTTCGGCGGAGAGTTCGGATGGGTGCTCGAGGACAACCTGCCCATGGTCAAGCCGCTCCAGAGGTTGGGCTCGACGATTCACAAACGATACCGGCTGTACGACCGGCCCCTGTGACCCGCAGCAAGGTTCTACTCACCGGTGCTACCGGCTTCCTCGGAAGCCATGTCGCCGAGATGCTGTGCGAGCGCGGCATCGACGTGCGCGCCACCGTGCGAAGCACGAGCGATACGCGCTGGATCGAGTCTCTGCCTGTCGAGCTCGTCGAAGCGGATCTGTCCGATCCACGCGACCTGGCGGACATCCTGACCGGAGTGGACACCGTCGTTCACATCGCAGGCATCACGCGCGCGGCGGATCCCGCCGCCTTCGAACGCGTGAACGCGGCGGGAACAGGCGCCCTGGCGGCGGCTGCCGGGTCCGCCGGCGTGGGACGATTCGTGTATGTCAGCAGTCTGGCGGCGAGAGGGCCCGACGGTGCAGCCGGCCCCACGAGCGCGTACGGCCGCAGCAAGCGAGGCGGCGAGCAGCGGTTGGCCGAGCTGGCCAACCGGGGAGCGGCGCCGCCGATCGTGCGCACGCTCCGCCCCGGAGGCATATACGGTCCGCGCGACGACGATCTGCTCCTGATGTTCCGGATGGCGCGCCGCGGGCTGCTGGTCGTTCCGTCCACTCGCGGCCGGTTGCAGCCGGTGCACGTGCTGGATGTGGCGCGATCGGTTGTCTCGGCGGCCGAATCCCACGACTCCGGTGATCCCGGCCCCCTGCCGGTGGCGGGCTCGGAAATCGTCAGCTGGATCGATGTGGCCGACACGCTGCGCCGGGTGATGGGGCGAGAGATCCGCGTGCTCAAGCTGCCCGCCGCCGGGTTCATGACGGCGGGCGCGCTGGCCGAACTCGCGTCCCGTGTCGCCGGCAGGACGCCGGCCTTCGATCGCCGCAAAGCGTCGGATCTGACCCGGACCACATGGACGACCCAGCTCGAGCACACGACGCGTGTCCTCGATTGGAAACCCGAAATCGACATCGAATCCGGAATGGCGAACACGGCGGCCTGGTATGCCGAGCACGGTTGGCTCGACGGATGACCGATCGTCTTCGCGCGCTCGCCGCGACCCCGCATGCCCGCCCGGTCGACCTGCTCGCCGCTTCCTACCTGGCCGCCACCGGACTCATCGCCGGTCTGTCATTGTCGTCGACAGGCCTGATGATCGCCGGACTTCACGTGGTCGCTCTGGTTCTCGTGCATGCTCTCGGGCGCGTGTCCGTACCCGTCAATCGACCTCTCGCGTTTCTCAGGCTCGTATGGCCCGTCGCGATCACCCCCCTGCTCTACCTGGAACTCGCGACGCTAAACCAACTCCTGTTTCCGGGGTACTTCGACGCGACGGTGCAGGCGTGGGAGCAGGCCCTGTTCGGATCGCAGCTCAGCATCGTGATGAGCGGCTGGTACGATGCGCTGTGGTTTTCGGAGATGCTGCACTTCGGGTACGTGTCGTATTACGTGGTCGTGCCCGCCGCGCTGATCGGCGGATTTTCCCTGGGCGGGGAGGACGGCCTGGAGCGCGTGGCGTTCACGACCGCGCTCGCGTTCTTCCTGTGCTACCTGTGCTTCGCCGTGTTTCCCGTCGCGGGCCCGCGGTATGAATTCGCCCGCATCGTAGGACCGCAGACGGACGGCGCCGTCTTCGGCCTCGTGCACAGCATTCTGGAGAGCGGCTCCTCGAAAGGCACGGCGTTTCCGAGTTCCCACGTGGCGGCGACGGTTTCCGCGTGGCTCGCGGCCGGCCTGGTGGATCGCCGCCTGATGTGGATCCTCGCGCCGTTCGCAGTGTCTCTCACCATGGGCACGGTATACGGACGATTTCACTATGGAATCGATACGGCCGTGGGGCTCGGCGTAGCGATGCTGGCGGTCGCCTGGACGCCACGCCTGATGGCCCGCCTGCGGCCCGCCCGACCGACCTGACGGAGGAACGTGAATGAAGGACATGAGCCACGACGTGCGGCTGAACTGCGCGCACGAGGAAGCGATCGATCGCGTCACGGACGCGCTGGCGGCCGAAGGATTCGGCGTTCTGTCCCGGATCGACATCGACAAGAAGTTCCGCGAGAAACTCGGGGTGGACTTCCGACCGTACACGATACTCGGAGCCTGCAATCCGGCCCTCGCAAACCTGGCGCTCGGCGCCGCCCCGGAGATCGGTCTGTTGCTTCCCTGCAACGTGACGGTCGAGCAACTGGACGGAGCGGCCCTCGTCCGGATCATCAACGCGCGGACGATGATGGACACGGCGGGTTATGGCGATGACGAACAGATCGCGCCCGTGGGACGGGAGGCGGACGAGCGGCTGAAGCGAGTGGCCGCAGCCCTGGCGAGCTAACCGCGCAGCGCCCGGCGCGCTCCCAGGACGCCGGCGCCGCCCGCATACGGTCCCCCCGGGTGGCTGCCCCCACCGGCCAGGAACAGGCCCGCGATCGGAGTGCCGTACCGGGACAGGGCGAGCGACGGACGTTGCAGCCACAACTGGTCCAGTGCCAGCTCCCCGAGATACAGGTGCCCACCGGGCATCCCGAGGCTCGATTCCAGGTCGCACGGCGTGTGCAGCGAGGTACCCTGCAGCTGCCCGCGCAGGCCAGGCGACAGTCGCTCGAGCGTGTCGACGACTCGGCCGCACAGCAGATCCCTCGCCTCGTCGCCCCAGCCATCCCGCCCGCCGTGAGCCACGCCATGAACGTGAACGACCAGCGTCGCCCCGCCCGCCGGGGCGTGCGGCGGGCCGCGCCAGATCCGAACCTCCAGGCAGGGCTCGTCCGGCAGAGCACCGTACTTGAGAGCGTCCGCGGCACGTTCCAGCTCATCGGGGGACCGTGCGGTGATCAGCCGTTCGATGTCGTCGCCGTTCGGTTCCCCGAACGACGGCGGTGACGCGCACGCCGCCAGCAGAACGGCCGTGTCGCCCCGGCGTCGCCAGCCCCGCAGGTCCCATTCGACGTGATGCGGCAACAGGCCCGGCTCCACCAGATCGAGCAGCGTACGAGCCGGGTCCAGTGCCGAGATGACCGCGGTGCCCTCGAACCGACGCTCGCCACAGCGTACGCCTGTGACGCGTCGCCTCCCGGCATCGACCAGGATCTCCGTCGGGCGCGTGCCGAGCTGAAACGTCACGCCCAGTTCCTCGCACCTCGCCACGAGGGCGTCCACCAGGCCGGCGAGTCCGCCAACCGGTTCCCCGCCGCGCGCGACCTCGCGCATCAGAAGCAGGGCCGTCGTGCCGGCCGCTCGCGGGCCGACGACCGTTCCGGTCAGGATGGGCGCCGCCAGTCCGGCCTGGAGCGCCGGCGAGCTGAACGTCTCCGACAGCCAGTCACGTACCGGCAGCGTCACGATGCGCAGCAGCTCCATCATGTCGGAGTCGCCGAGCGAACGCAGACGCAGTCCGCGCATCGCGAGTTCCAGCAGGTCCTTAATCCCCGGTTCGTCAACCGCCGGCGGCGCCCGGTCGAGAACCTGCGAGATGAACCCGCCGACGCGCGCCAGGTAGGCCCGCCACTCGCGGTAGGCCTCGGCATCGGCCGCCGGCACGCCGTCCACGCGATCCCGCCGGATGGCGATCGGCGGGGTGCCTTCCCGGACCACGTGGACCGCGGATTCCGCGTCCCGCCAGGCGAGGCCCGCGCGCTCAAGGTGCAGGTCGGCGAGCAGCGCCCGCCGGACCAGGGCGCACTCCGTCAGCAGGCCCGGCGCCGTGTAGCCGTCACCCACCGGGAAGCGTGCCGCGAGACCTCCGGGTCGTTGTCGCTCGTCGATGACCCGCACGGTTCTCCCGGCGGCCGCGAGGGTCGCAGCCGCGGCGAGACCCTCGATGTCCGCGCCGAGGACGAGTACCGAGTCCGCGTGGGTCATCCGGACCTGCCGCTCCCGAGCATCGCCTTCGCGCACAGGGCCCCCGGCGAACCCATGATCCCGCCTCCCGGGTGAGCGCCGGATCCGGCGAGCCAGAGGTTACGGACCGGTGTGCGGTAGCGGGCCCAGCCCGACATCGGACGCTGGAACGCGAGTTGGTCGAGTGTCAGTTCGCCATGGAAGATGTTGCCTTCGGACAGACCGAACTCCTGCTCCAGGTCCCAGGGAGTGAGCACCTGCTTGTGCAGGATCAGATCGCGAATGTTCGGAACGTATTCTTCGATCGTGTCGATCACGGTCTCGCCGAATGCGTCGCGTTTCTGTGGCCAGTGTTCTGCCCCTTCACGGATGTCATACGGCGCGTATTGCACGAAGCAGGACATCACGTGCTTGCCGGGCGGCGCAATCGTGGAATCCACCAGCGACGGGAGGACGATGTTGATGTACGGGCGCCGCGAGAACGTGCCATACTTGGCCTCGTCGTAGGCGCGTTCCAGGTAATCGATCCCCGGAGCGATCGCGATGTCGCCTCGCAGGTGCGCCTCGCCGGGACGACAGGTGAATTCCGGCAGCGCGTCGAGCGCCAGGTTGACCTTGCCCGAACTCCCGCGGTACCGATAGCGGGACAGCGATCTGACGAACTCGTCCGGAAGGTGGTCCGGTCCGACGAATCCGAGAAACGTCCGCCTCGGATCGCAGCCCGAGACGATCTGCGTGGCTCGCAGCTCGTCGCCGTTCTCCAGTACGACCCCTGTAGCACGACGCCCGTTGAGAAGGATCCGCTCGACGCCTGCTTCGGTGCGAATCTCGGCGCCGAAATGCCGGGCTGCATTGGCGATGGCGTTGCTCACGCCGCCGGTGCCCCCCCGCGCAAACCCCCACGACCGGAAGGCGCCGTCGATTTCACCCATGTAGTGATGCAGCAGCACGTAAGCCGTGCCGGGCGACCTCACGCCCAGAAAGGTCCCGATGATTCCGCTGACCGACATCGGGGCTTTCAGTTCCTCCGCTTCGAACCACTCGTCCAGGAAATCCACGGCGCTCATCGTGAGGAGCTTGAGCCGCAGCTCCATCATGTCCACGCTGGCCTTCTGGAAGTGGCGACCCAGCTTGAGCAGGCGGACGAGCTCCGCCGGCAGCAGGCTCGTCGGGACGGGAACGGGAGAATCGATAATCGGCCGGACGAAGCGACCGATCTTGCTCATCGCCTGGCTGAACAGCGGCATCAGTTCGGCGTCGTGCCGGCTGAACCGGGACACTTCCTCCCTCGTCAGCGCCGGATCGGCCCAGCGACACATCGATCGCCCGTCGGGCAACGGAAGGAAGGAGGATTCGAGCGGGATCATCTCGAGGCCGAACCGCGCGAGTTCGAGGTCGCGGATGATCCACGGCCGGAGCAGACTGACCACATAGGAGCAGACGGAATACGTGAACCCCGGAAAGATCTCCTCGCTGACCGCCGCCCCCCCCAGCACGTGGCGGCGCTCGAGGACGAGCACTCGCCGTCCCGCCCTGGCGAGGTAGGCGGCGCACGTCAGGCCGTTGTGCCCGCCGCCGACCACGATCGCGTCGTAGTGTTTCGAGGCAGCCATCAGGCCTTCTTTCGCTCGGGATCGAAGAACGGAGTCGGCCTCACGGCAGCCCCGACGTGGTGTCGTTCGTACTCGCAGGTCACCTCGATCTGGAGGTGCGTTCCCTCGCCCGCGTACGCCGCCTCGACCGTGCCGAGGGCCAGGTATTTCTTCAGCAGGGGAGACCAGGTCCGGCTGGTCGCGTAACCGATCTGGCGACCTTTCTCGTACAGGGGGACCCCTTCCCTGGATGTCGCCGTCTCGATGTGCGGAATCAGACCGAAGCGCTCGTGCAGGGCCTCGAACTCGTCCCAATCGACCTCGACGCCGACGAACCGGCGCGCCGGGCCCGCCTCGACTTCCCTGCGCAACGCCGCCTGTCCGATGAACGGGCCCCGGTCCAGCCGGACCATCCAGTCGAACCCGAGCTCGTAGGGCGAAGACTTCTGCCGTTCGATGAATGCCTGGTTGGCGGGCGTATAATCCACGCCGGCCAGGACGAATCCCGCTTCGACCCGTGCGACGTCGAGTGCGTCGAGTCCCATCGGAAGCAGTCCGAACGGCCGGCCGCTCTCGACGACGGCGTCGTAGACGTCGAGCGCGTCCTCGTTCCGCATCCACAGCTCGTACCCGAGGTCGCCCGTGTATCCGGTGCGCGTAACCACGCCCTGCGCCCCGGTGCCGCCGACGTCGTACTGCACGGGCATCGCCCGGAAAAACCTCAGGTCGTCGAGCTCTGCGCCGACGATCGGCCGCAGGATCGCTCTCGCCAGCGGGCCCTGGAGCGCCAGCGCGGCGATCCGCCGGCTCACGTCGCTGACCGCTACGTCCAGGCCGCGAGAGTTGAATCGCAACCAGCGCAGCGCCGGTTCCGAGGATGTGAGCCGGAACCACCGGTCGTCGAGTCTCGTGACCGTCCCGTCGTCCAGTACCTTCCCGTGATCGTCGCACCAGCATACGTAGCTCACGCGTCCCACCGAGTGTGTCCCGAACTCCCGCACGGTGACCCGGCTGAGCAGATCGGCGGCGTTGGAGCCCTGTATGTCGTACTTGTACAATGGCGTGGCGTCCATCAGCGTCGCCTGGTTCCGCAACGCGTAGTACTCGCGGTCCTGGTACATGTCGTACCGACGAACGGCGTGGCAGCCGGCCCACTCCTTGTAGGCCAGGCTGGTGCACAGATCCTTCGTGCGCGGATGGAACGGAGTCGCCCGGGGCATAGCGCGGAACCTAGTTTCTCCCGGCGGTAGCAGACAGGTGGAAAAGCGGTCGGCCGGATCCGCGGGCAACCCTCCCGGAGCGGCCGTCGTCCAACTGGTCGGCGAACACGAAAGGCTCGAGGTGACG
>JAOTWC010000397.1 GCA_029863105.1 Gemmatimonadota bacterium
GTTCCATGCGAACACGTACATGTTCCAGCCCGACGACATCGACGGGTTCCGATTCGAGTACTCGACGGACGGCAACACGTTCACGCCACTGGTGGACCTGCCCGTCGGGTACGGTACGCTGACGGCTTCGATTCCGCCGATCGTCAACGGCACGGTGTACATCCGCCTGATCGACACCGACCGCACCATCGGCAACTACCAGACGGACGGAGTGAGCGTCGATTTCATGTCGATCGACGCGTTCGTGGCCATGCCGCCGCAACCGTGCGGTGCGGTGGTCGGTCTCGAGTTCGACAACGCGGCGACGATGAGCTGGTCGCTCGCCCTCGGCGCGACGCATTACGACATCATGCGCGGATCGATCGACGGGTTGCACGTCAATGCGTCCGTGGGAGATGCGAGCTGCACCCAGTCGGCGCTGCCGTCGACGGCGTGGACGGATCCCGAGGTGCCTCCGTCCGGTCAGGGCTTCTACTACATCATCCGAGGGCAAGCCGCGACCCTGGCGCCCGGCACCTTCGACAACCCCGGACCACCGCCGCTCGGCTGGGAGCAGCGCGACGAGGAGGTCGGCACCGGGGGAGGGATTGCCTGTCCCGGTCCTTGAGGCAATGACCGCGCTGCGCGTGCGCATCTCCCGCGCGCGCGCAGCGCCATGGAAAAGTCCCCCCCCTTCGGTGGCGTATCCCGGATCCCTCCCACGGAGTGGGCCCGGCGAGAGCTCGTGCTCGGCGGCGCCTGAAATGTCTTTGTAATCCCGGTCGGTAGGCCGGATCGAGGGCGGACCTCCTCGTTTCCTGGGAAAAACTGCGTACTCACGGCGGCGGCCGTGTCGCATCCGGTCCGCGGCGGCCCATACGGGATGTTCCGGATCTTCTCTTTTCCGAGCCGGCGTATCAGACTGCTTTCGGAGTGATCGTGAGTGTCCTGAGGCGACATGCAGAACCGAGCTCGCGTGAATGACGTGCGCCGCGGAACGGTTCGCGGCCGGCACTCTCGACAACGGCGGGAGGAAGCGATGAAGAGGCAGCGAAGGGTCCGAATGCTCTGGACGTGGTGTCTGGCGGCGATCGCGTTGCTCGTGGGCGGCATGGCCCTCGCGGAATTCCCGCCGCTGAGCGGTCCGGAGTTTCCTCCGGGTGACGTCGGCGCGATCGGCGATTCGATTGGCAACCAGGAGGACGTCGACATCGCCGCGGGTGGCAGCGGTTTCCTGGTCGTCTGGACCGACATGCGAACTTCCTACAACAACTTCCAGGGTCTCGACCAGAACGGGCGTGACGTCTACGCCGCCCTCCTCGATGCGAACGGCGCGATGATCGGGACGACACCGATCATCATCAGCCAGGACGTCGGTTCCCAGCAGGAGCCGGAGGTCGCCTGGAACGGTCAGAACTGGCTGGTCATCTGGGAACACGAGGTCTCGTCCGGAAACGGCACCGCCGCGACGAAGATGGTCTACGGTGCGCGGGTCGCGCCGGACGGCACGCTCCTGGACACGCCGTCCGCAATCGTGGAAGCACCGCAGGTCGCAGGGAACATGACCGTGATGGAGGTCGTGGCCAACGGCTCGGACTGGCTGGTCGCCGGCCAGGCCGACACCGGCGGAGGCTTGCGGGGCGTCCGCGTCGCGGCGGACGGAACCGTGCTCGACACCACGCCGGTCTTGCTCGCGCCGGGCACAGGCACGCAGTACGGCTCCGTCACCATCGTGTCCGCCCAGGGAGAGTACCTTCTCGTCGCCGACGAGGGCGGCGGGATCGGTTTCAGGGGCCGCCGCTTCACCGCGGACCTGACGCCACGAGGCTCGCTGATCTCGCTGCCGGGCGCACCGACTCGCATCGCGTCGAACGGAACCGAGTACTACGTAACGTGGGATCCCATCGGAGGGATGCTGCGCGGCTCGCGCATGACCTTGGACGGAACGATGCTCGATCCCGGTGGGATCGCGCTCATGGAATCCATGTACTGGGATGGCGACGACAGCCGCGTCACGTGGGACGGGAGTTTCTGGTGGGTCTTTCACTGGATACCGTACCCCGACGGCGGACTGCACTTCGTCCGCGTTGCGGCGGACGGCACGCTCGTCGATTCCACGCCGGTCTACG
>JAOTWC010000398.1 GCA_029863105.1 Gemmatimonadota bacterium
CTCAGCTGCCCCCCGAACGGCTCGAAGTCAGGACGGGAGGACGCGTATTGAGGGCCGGCGAGAGCGTGCCGGTGGACATCGTGGGAATCACGCGGCTGGGAGAAGAGATTCCGGTCGACATCGAGGGCGTGACGAGCGACAGACCCGAAACCGCCTGGGCAGATCTCGGCGGCCGTCTGTACGGCGTTCGCCGGGGTGAAACGAGGGTCGTGTTCCACGCGGCATCGGTCAGCCAGGCAATCGACGTCCGGGTCGAGCGGAACCCGGTGGATGGCTATGAGATACTCGGTCTTCCCGCGGGACCGGTCGAGACGGGGGACGTCGTGCGACTGCGCGTCATGGGCTATGACGACGAGCGCGATGCCGGGTCACCGTCACCCGCCTGGGTCATCGAAGGCGCGGGCGCTCAGGTGCAGTCGGAGGGAGTCGAAGGCGTGTTCGTGGCCGACGAGCCCGGGACATATCGCGTGGCCGCATTGATCGGCGTCGGCAACACGGTCAGTGGACTGATCTCGGTTGGGCCCCGCGAAGGGGCGGAGCAGGCCCAATTGGTCCAGCTGGGTCGCGGAGCCAACGCGGACCATCACTCCGGCGACACGTGGGTGTTCGAGGGATTGGACGGGCGGGATTACGCCTACATCGGAACGTTTCAATACGACTGGATGCGTGCCTGGGACGTGACGGATCCGACGGCACCGGTGCTGACCGATTCGATTCAGCTGGATGCGCGCCGGATCAACGATGTGAAGATCCATCCGAACAACCGAATCGGAATCCTGACGCGGGAAGGAGCGTCCGACCGCCGCAACGGGATCGTGCTGCTGGATCTGGCCGACCCGGCACACCCGGCGGTACTCTCGGAGTACAAGGAGACGGTCACGGGCGGCGTCCACAACGTCTGGATCGACGGAGAGAACGACCTGGTCTACGCGTGCCATAACGGCACGAGCGAACTTCACATCATCGACATCTCGGATCCGACGAATCCGGCGGAAGTCGGTCGTTGGGGGATCGATCGCAGTTCCAAGACCCTGCACGACGTGTTTGTCCAGGACGGATACGCGTATCTGAGCTATTGGGATGACGGCCTCGTAATCCTCGACGTAGGGGCGGGATCGCACGGCGGCACGCCCAGCACGCCGCAGTTCGTCAGCCGAATCGCCTACCCGCAGGGGAACACGCACACCGCCTACCGCTACGGCCGCTATGTCTTCGTGGGCGATGAGATCTTCCCCGACGACTGGGACGCCGACAAGCCGATCGAGACCCGCGGGTATATCCATGTCATCGATGTCGAGAACATCGACGAGCCCGTCGAAGTGGCCCGCTACGAGGTTCCCGAGGCCGGGGCGCACAACATCTGGGTCGCCGATGACAAGCTGTACGTCGGGTATTACCAGGCGGGCCTCCGGGTCGTGGACGTGTCGGGAGAGCTGCGCGGCAATCTCTACCGGCAGGGTCGGGAACTGGCGGTGCTGAAAACGACGGACGAGAACTCCACCGTCCCCAACTGGGGCATGACCTGGGGTGCGCAACTGCACAAGGGTAATATCTTCACCTCGGACCTCAACTCGGGCCTGTGGATCGCCCGATTGCAGGAAGGCCCGCTGGTGCCCTAGACCGATCGGGCAATCCTTCCGCCGCCTGATGGTGTCCAATCAAGCGTGTGGGGGAGGTGGGGTCGCAGGGCCCGCCGGCAGTCGCGCCTTCAAAACTGTTGCCGCGATATCAACATGGGTGAGTTGTTCAAGACGCTGAGCGAAAAGCACCTGGTGCGCACCGCCGTGGTCTACCTCGGCGGCGCCTGGCTGCTGTTGGAGGCCACCGGGTTCTTCGTGGACAACTACGCCCTGTCACGTCGGTTAATCGACGTGGTCGTACTCCTCCTTGTGCTGGGCTTCCCGGCGGCGCTCATCATCGCCTGGTTCCACGGGGCGAAGGGGCGCCAGAACGTGGCACGGTCGGAAGCCTCGCTCCTGCTGACACTGGCCGTGCTGGCCGGCATCGGGACGTACCGAATCAGTACGGGGGAGGAAGTGTCCGCGCGCGGCGACGGCGCGACGGCTCCCTCCGCCGTGAGCCTGGCGGCCAACGACCTTGGT
>JAOTWC010000048.1 GCA_029863105.1 Gemmatimonadota bacterium
AGGTGTGGCCAGGCCGCCGTCGGCACGTCAACCCACACTTCGTCCCCGAGGTGCACGACGACCGCGTCGGCGAGTACCCGGCCCTTGGGGTTGAGGATGAGCGTCGGGAATGCCGCGTTTCCGCGCACAGCCATCAGATCGGCCGTCACCACGGCATTGAGTGTCTCGAGGGGTCTGTCGCCGACAGCCCGAAAAATGATTCGAGACACGTCTTCATACGCACCGGCATCCGATGTCAGCGCGTCGTACCCGGCATGTCTCACGGCTCTGGCGTCAGAAGAGTCTTCCACCATCCGGCACCTCGCTCGTCGGAACCACCAGGATCGTCTGGCCCTCGGCATCGGGTACGCCCAGCGTCAGACATTCCGACTGAAACCCCGCGATGTCGCGCGGACCCAGGTTCAATACCGCGAGCACCTGCTTCCCGTTCAGTTGATCCAACTCGTAGCGCCCCGGAAGACCGGCGGCCGACTCCCGCGTGCCGATCTCCGGCCCGAAGTCGATCGTCAACCGGTAGAGCGGCTTTCGAGCGCGTGGAAACTCCCGCGCACCGACGATCGTGCCGACGCGGATCTCAACGCGCTCGAAGTCCTCGTAGTCGATCGTCAACTCGTCGGCGCCTCCGCGCCCGCGAAATCCCCGGCCCGGACAATCGAGATCTTCGCCGGATCGATGTATCGCCGCATGGCGTTCAGGATCTGCTCTCCCGTCAGGGCCCGGACCGCCGCTTCCTGGTCCGCCGTGAACTGGTACGTGCGGTCCGTGAACAGCTGGCCGTTGAGCTGCCCAGCCACGGTGCCGTCGCTGGCGCGCGCGTTCTGCTGCGCATCCAGGAATCCGCGCTTCGCTGCCTCGATTTCCTCCGTGGTGAATCCACCCTCCAATACTTCGGCGATCACCGCCTGAACAGCCTCGGAGACCGCATCCGCGTTCTCCGGGGCGAAAATCGCGTAGGTGAGGAATACGCCGGCGTCGTCGAGCGGCCCTGCGACAAACTGTGATCCAACGCCGTAGGACAGGCCGAGCTCCTGGCGAATCCGCGTCGCGAGCCGGGAGCTGAGACCTCCCCCTCCGAGCATGTAGTCACCCAGCGCCATCGCCGGGTAGTCGGGATCTCCGTCCTTCATGCGGACCGGCTGCGCCGCGATCATCATCGCGTTCGCCTTGTCCGGGGTCTCGATGTCCTGGTCCGACTTTTCAATCTCCCGGTACGGGTCGGCCACCCGCGCGTATGGCTCTACCGCTGTCCAGGAACCGAACATCTCCCTGGTCAGCGCGGTCAGCTCCTCCGCGTCGAAGTCACCCACGATGCTCATCGTGCCTCCCTGGGCGCCGTAGAACCGCTCCCAGAAACTCCTCACGTCCGCCAGAGTTACGGCTTCGAGTCGTGCCTTCTGTTCTTCGAGTGTCGGGACGTAGCGGGGGTGATCCTCCGGCCACGGATTGAGAAGCCGCTGGAATGTGTTGACCGCCAATGCCTGCGGCTCTGACATCTGCCGCTCCACGGCTGCGACACTCTCCTGTTTGAGGGTCTGGAATTCCGCCTCGTCAAACGCGGGCTCCCTGAGCATCTCGTGCAGCAGGCCGAGCACGGCGGAGAGGTTGTCGCGAATCGTCTGGATATTCCCGGCCGCACTCAGAGCTCCACCACCGAAACCAAGCTGGGCCTTGAGACGATCGAGTTCGTCCTCGATCTCCTGGCGGGTTCGGGACAGGGTGCCCCGGCGCAACATCGCCGGGACAAGTTCCGCCGCCGCCGCCCGCCCGCGCAGTGCGCCCTCCGTGCCGAAGCGGAGCGACAGGCTCACCGTCACGGCGTCGCCTCGATTCTCCTTGGGCAGCAGCGCCAGCTCGAAGCCGCTGTCGAACGCGAGGCGCTGCGTCCGTGCGTCGAGGTTGGCGGGGGTCGGGTCGAAGGCCTCTCCCTCGGCGACCGCCTCGCGGCCCGTGTAGCCCGCGACCAGGGCGGTGACATCCGGCGCCGGCGGCACTTCAACGCGCTCCGGTGTTTCGTCGACAGGATAGAAGAATCCGAGCGTCCGGTTGGAGGGATGCAGATACGTAGCTGCGACTCGCCGGACGGCGTCGGGCGTGACCGCTTCCAGTCGATCGCGGTGCAGGAAGAACATCCGCCAGTCCCCCATCGACATCCACTCGCTGAGTTGCAGCGCGATACGCTGCGGATCGTTGAATGCCAATTCGATGTTCTTCTGGAAATCGACCTTCGCCCGGTTCACCTCCTCGTCCGTCGGCGGCTGTTCGACGAACGAGCCGAGCGTTGCGAGCATCTCATCCACTGCCGGCTGCAGCGGCTTGTCTTTCGGAACCCGGACCGTCGCCTCCAGCAACCCCGGTTCCTTGAAACGCCAGCTCGCCGCGGACGTGCTCGCCGCGAGTCCCGGCTCTACGATCCGGCTGTAGAGTCGACCGGCTGGCCGCGTCGACAGGATATGACTCAGCACGGATATGGCAGCGTAGTCTTCGTGCGACCCGGCCGGAATGTGATACACTGCCGTCGCGATCTGCTCGTCGCCCACGCGGCGCAGCGTGACCGTCCGCTCTCCGTCCTGGGCGGGCTCGGCCGTGTACGTTTCGAACAGTTGATTCGCTCCTGATCTATCCGGTCGGGGAATCGGACCGAACTCCGTCGCGACAAGCGACAGCGCGAGGTCCGGGTCGAACCGGCCCGCGACGACCAGGATCGCGTTGTCAGGCTGGTAGTATTTGCGATAGAAGCCCTGCAGTCGCTCGATCGGAACGTTCTCGATGTCCGCTCGCGCGCCGATCGTCGAGTTGCCGTAGTTGTGCCAGAGGTATGCCGTCGACGCGGTTCGCTCATCGAGCACCCTGGCGGGGCTGTTCTCCCCCAGTTCGAATTCGTTCCGCACGACGGTCATCTCGGACTCGAGGTCCTCCGCCGCGATGAACGAATTGACCATCCTGTCGGCCTCGAGATCCAGCGCCCAGGCCAGGTTCTCGTCCGTGGCCGGGAACGTTTCGAAGTAGTTCGTGCGGTCGAGCCAGGTTGTGCCGTTTGGAAACGCCCCGTGCTCGTCCAGTTCCTTCCAGATTTCCGGGTGATCCGGCGTGCCCTTGAACACCAGGTGCTCGAGCAGGTGGGCCATGCCCGTCTCGCCGTACGCTTCGTGCCTCGACCCGACCATATAGGTGATGTTCACCGTGACCTGCTGCTTGCTCTGGTCCGGAAACAGCAGCACTCGCATCCCGTTGTCGAGTTGATATTCGGTGATCCCTTCTACCGCAGCTCCCTGCGTAACGCCTGCCGGAAGATCCTGCGAGACGAGGTGTTGCGGAAAAAGCAGGAACAGGGTGAGGAGCGAACCGGCAGCGGCACGCCGAGTAAACGTGGTGCGTCCGTATGGCATCGTTGCCTCTCTTGTCAGAACCTGGAGCAGCGGAAGTGGGGCTGCCCGGAATCTACACGCGAGCCCGTCCCGGGTTCTGCGCGCGGATTCGCTCCTTCGCGGATCCCACCGTAGGTTTCCCGGGCAGCCGAAACATAACCCCACGACCACAAAAACCCGACCCAAATGCTAGATAGATTGCTCAGCAGACAAGTCTCGAAGCGCCCGGATACCGTCAGGCTCGAGGGCCGCATCCTGTTTCTCACCGAAGACCCCGAGTTGATACGTCGCCAGCTGGCCGGTGAGGACCTGGAATGGGATCCCTCGATTGCTCTGCGTGACGACATCAGCACGGACGAGATCACGCCCGCCTGGGTGTGTTACTACTACGACGAGAAGCTGGGCCAGTACCCGTATGTCGGGTTGCGCTGCAACGGTGAGTTTCCGATCGGCAAGGGCGAGATCGCGAACGGCGGGTTCATCGCCGCCGTGTCCGGCAAACGTCGCGGCAAGGGCTCCAGTCGGGAAGCCTCGCCGTACGCCGAGCGGGCTGCCGGCATCCGGATCGTCATCGCGGAGAACATCGAGCGCATCTATCGCGAGAACTGCGAGAACCTCGGTGTTCTGACGACGACGGATTTCTCCGTCATCGATCGCATCCGGCGTGGCGAGGAAATGCCCCTGTCGATGTTCACGGACGGGGCGGGACACATTCAGCGTGACATCATCGAGTACGGCGGCCTGCTCGACTACGCCGTGGCGCGCCTCAAAGGTCTCGTGACCGTGCCGCAGCCGGTGACGCCGGATGACCGGCCGATGACGGTTGCCGAGAAGATTCTGGCCAGGCACTGGGTGGAAGATCTGTCGCAGGAACGACTCGGGGTTCCCGCTGTGAAGCCGGGCGACGCCGGTTTCGTGCGGACGGACATCCGATTCAGCCACGAGTACGTGACGCCGATGGCGTCGACGTTCTGGGATGAGTTCGCAGGCGAGGAAGCGGGCCTGAACGACCCCGGCAGCATCTACTTCTTCCGCGACCACCTGGCGTTCCTCGATCAGGTAATCACGGAAGAACGGAAGGCGCAGGGTCTTCTGGATGCGGCACACGCGCTGCACGATCGGCAGAAGGAATTCGCGGCTCGCAAAGGTATTCGGCTGCACGGCGAACTCGACGGCCGGGTGGGAAGCGAGGCGATCTGCCACGTCAAGGTACTCGGGAGCTATGCGCTCCCGGGCCAGGTGGTCGTCGGCTCCGACTCGCACACCCCGCACTCCGGTGCCATCGGGTGCGTGGCGTTCGGGGTTGGAACGACGGCGGTCGTGAACTCGTGGGCCACGCGCGATGTCCGGCTCCAGGTGCCGAGATCGGTGAAGATCGAGATCACCGGTCGTATCCCGGACAACGTCACGGCCAAGGACATGATGATCGAAATTCTCGCGCACCCTTACGTCCGGGGGGGAGACGCAATCGGGAAGATCATCGAATACGCCGGCGAGGCAGTGGAGGCTTTGAGCATCGACGAGCGTGCGACGCTGACGAACATGGCGGCGGAAGTGGGCGGTTTTACAGGTATCGTCGCGCCCGATGCGGTGACCGTCGACTGGCTCGTTGCGGGGCGTGGCATGACCCGCCAGGCTGCCGAGAAACTGATCGACGGACTGGAAAGCGACGATGGGGCGGAGTACGAGTGGACGATGACGATCGACGGTTCCGCGCTGCGGCCGATGGTCGCGACACCGGGAGACCCCGGCAACGGCGTGGCGATCGACGCGTTACCGGAACCGGTTCCCGTGGACATCGTGTATGCCGGGTCCTGCACGGGCGGCAAGGGCGACGACATCCGGATGGCGGCCGAAGTGGTCCGGTCTGCGCTGGGTCGCGGGGAACGGGTCGCCGAGGGGGTGACCGCGTATCTGCAATACGGATCGGTCGAAGTCGAGACGATGGCCCACGCGGAGGGCTTCCACGAGCTGTTCGTCCGGGCGGGATTGCGCGTGCTGGCTCCGGGTTGCGGAGCCTGCATCAACGCGGGTCCCGGCGTGAGCACGACGCCGGATCAGGTGACCGTGAGCTCGATCAACCGGAATTTCCCGGGACGCAGCGGACCCGGGAAAGTGTACCTTGCGAGTCCGTATACCGTACTCGCGTCGGCCTTTGCAGGTCGAATCGTTCCGTTCGAACAGACCGAGCCGGCGGCCGCGGGAATCTAGTCACTTACTGGGCCTGGGAGCCGCCTCTTCCTCGACGCCCTCCGCGAGCCACTGCTCGTCCTCGGCGCTTGCCTGAAGCTGGGCGCGCTGCCCGGCCGCAAGCGCCCTTCGCTTTCTCCGCCCACGCAACGCCCCTCCGGTCCAACCGATCAAGACGCCGGCGAAGGCCGAGATCAGGATCAGCAGCGACAGAGACACCTGCAAATCGGTGAACAGCAGGTTGATGGGCACGGCCTCCAGGTTGACGAACGCGAACAGGACGACGAGTCCGCCTAGCATTACCAGCAGAATCTGTTTGATTCCCTGCCACAGGTTCTTCACGTCCATTCAGCGTGCCTCCTGTAGGGCCCGTGTCGCCCGCTCGACGAGCCAGCGTTTGAGTACGGGCTTCCATGCCCAGGTGAACAGGGCCGCCAGTCCACGAGGTTTGAGTTCGGACAGGGTCCGGTCCGCCTCGTCTTCGAGTGCCGACACCAGCCGCCGTCGCGTCGACACCGGGACGGACTCCCAGGTCGGGTCGATCGCCTCCACCCTGTAGTCGTCGTCGTCTGAAGGTTCATACGAGACGATGTCCGCCAGAGATTCTTCGATCAACCGGCGAGCGTCCCGCCGACCTGCCCGAAAATCGTTGGCGCGCCACTCGCGGTTCAGGAATCCCCCGAAATTTCCGAGGAAGTCACCGGAGAGTTCTCCGCGCTCCGGCGGTGCCACGAGATACAGCCGCAGGATGTCCTTGCCGCACAGGCCGCCGGCCGACTCGAGCAGAAAAACGAGTTTGGCCAGCCGTGACCGCCCGGCCCGCGATTCCGACTGAGACAGCGCGCCCTGGTACCTGTCATCCGCCTCAATCCGTTGCAGGTGGCGGTCGAGATAGACGTCCGCGGCATCGGACCCCGCGCCGGTTGCCGGCACGGACCCGGGGTCGAGCGCCACCTGCATCTCGGCGACCCGCTCGGCGAGTTCGCCAATCCGACGACCCAGGCCCAGCTCATCGGGGTCGTGCAGCCGGTCATTCAGCTCGGGCAAACGATCGACGAGCGCGGACAGCACCTCAAGCCGGGCGTTCACCCGATGGGCGCGCACCCAGTCCTGGGCCGCGGCCTGTCCGAGCACGGCCCGCGTCAGCTCGGCGGTCAGGTCGAGAGCGGCACGGGGTGCATCCACGATGGAGGTTGGCTGGTGGGTGCCGCTGCTGCGCAGCGTCGGCTCGACGAGAATGTATCGCCAGTCGTCGGCGCGGAAGTTCGGGTCGCGCGCGACGAGGCGCTTGGCCAATCCGAGCGGCGCCGTATCGAACAACCCTCCATCCACGTAGCACATCGACAGATCGTCGCCGGGGTCACCGGGAAGCGTTGCACCGGGATAGTCGGCCGAAGAACGCATGAGCGACCGCACCGGAAAGGCAAACGGGAACGCAGACGAAGCCAGGGCTGCCTGGCGCAGCGTTTCCCAGACCGGATCCGACGCTCCCGTCACGCGGTTCAGTTCGACGGCCAGCGAATCGTTGTGCAGCACCGTGCCGAACGACCGCCCGGGCTGGTTGAGAAACCCGTACGGAACGTCGTAGCGGACACCACCCAGGTTGGCGAGCGTGACCCCGACTCGCAGCGGATCTCCCGCCGCCGGTGAGTACGAGTCTTCGGTCGCGGGATCCGCGGTGATCAGGGCTCTCGTCAACTGCTCGATGACCGAGTCGTCCAACCATGCCGAGCGGTTCTTCCGGTTCGAATTCAACAGGTGCGCGGCATCGGCACCATCCACCCAGGCCGATTGAATCCAGGGCAGGAGTTCGCGGTTGACCGCCAGACACCGAGCGGCGAGAGCAGCGTTGAGCGCTCCGGCGGACGTGCCGGTGATCACGTGGATGCGGGTCGGGTGGTCCGACTCCGGTCGGCGACCGGTCGCCGTCAGAGCTCGGAGGATTTCCGATACGGCTCCCCCGGTGTAGGCGCCAAGTGAAACACCGCCACCGAGCACGAGCGCGATTTTCGTCATGTGAATCCGTTCGGGATACGTGAAGCCTGGACAGGTCCGATGGGCCCGGAGGCGGCCGGAAAACTGTCGGGCGGACACGAGCAGAGCAAGCTGAGCGAATCCGGGGAACCGTCCTCGCCAGCATGACGTTCTGATCGTTGGAACGAGAATGGGAGGCCGTCGGTCTTCTGCAACGCCGAGCGGTACGAGCCTCGCTGCGAAGCGTTACGGGGCAGGCGGCCTTTCCATTTCCGGTCACTCCGAATCGGGCAATCGAATGCCCAGCAAGCTGCCCGCATCGAGGCTTTGCCCGCCGACCGACAAGAACCAGTGCAGGTGAGCGGCGGTCACGCGGCCGGTGGCGCCCACCTCCCCGATGAGATCTCCCGACCGCACCTCGTCACCGGGCGCCACGACAATCCGGGACAGGTGAAAGTACCCCGTATAGACGCCGAGCCCGTGGTCGATGTAGACCGCATTGCCGGCGAAGTAGAGGTTGCCAGCAAACACGACCCTGCCTCGAGCGGCCGCCCTGGCGGGCGTTCCCGTCCGACCTCGCAGGTCGAGGCCCGTGTGCCGACTGCGGAGCTCCCCGTTGAACATCCGCGCCTGTCCGAACGGACTCGTGACGTCCAGCGGCCGGGGCGGCTCGAACGGGCCATCGAGCAGCCACTCGGGCGATACCGTTGCCAGAAGGCCGCGCACGAATTCCCGCTCCTCACGAATCCGGTTCTGCACCTCGGGCGGCGGAGATGAAAACCTCGAGTCGACCCTGAGGTTCGTGCTCGCGAAGACGGTGGGACGCACATCAACCACTACCGTCTGCTCGTACGCAGCTCCATCCTCGAACCTCATTCGCAGTGTAAGTGTCTCGGGGCCGGAGACCCCGATCGGCGCCGCGGCGATGCCGAACCACTGCCCCTTGAGTTTTCCGAACACGATCGTGCCGCCGGCAAACTGGCCTTCGATTCGATCGGGAGCGCGGCCGGTCGGCCGCTGATGGAGGACGATTCCGAACGCCGAACCCTCCGTCGGATCCGCACTCCAGGAAATCCCCAGCGGCTTGATTGCCGGCAGGTCCGCTTCCGGCCCGCGTGCCGCGCGGGCCATGGCTACGAGGCGGGTTTCGAGATCGATCTCCGAAGTAGCCGTGTCGGCGGCGACGTCGGCTCCCGCGACGGGATCGACCGTCACCGGGCGGCCGGAATCGGCTACCCGGGCCGGGGCACAGGCGGCGAGGGCGACCAGAGCGGCGAAAGCGGGACAACGCGAGTTGCTGAGCACGACAGCAGAATGGACGGCAGCCGATCGAGGAGCAAGTTTGACGAATGCGCGGCTTCGATCTCTCTTTGTTCCGGCGCGCGTATCGGTGACAGGAGCCATATGAAGCGAGTGTTGTTCGCCTGTGTCGAGAACTCGAACCGCAGCCAGATGGCCGAAGCCTTCGCTCGCATGTACGGGGCCGACGTCGTCGATCCGGTGAGCGCCGGGAGCAGGCCGGGTGGATCGATCAACCCCCGTGCGATCCGGGCGATGGGCGAGCTCGGGTACGATCTCTCGACGCACGTGTCGGAATCTCTGGACGAGACGACGGGCCCGTTCGACTACGTGATCACGATGGGATGCGGCGAAGATTGCCCGTTCGTAGCCGCCGCGCGACGCGAAGACTGGCCTCTCCGCGACCCGAAGAATCTCCCTCCGCACGAGTTCAACGTCGTGCGCGACGAGATTGCGCGCAGAGTCAGCGAGTTGATCGCCGAGATCCGGGCGGAGTGCCCGTGACGCCGCTGCAGTCTCTGTGGTTGGCCGTTCCCCTCGCTCTTCCCGGGTTTGGTTTCACGCTGGGAATGA
>JAOTWC010000400.1 GCA_029863105.1 Gemmatimonadota bacterium
AGTGTGCCGCCCGGTGGCCGGCTCAAACCGGCCAGCACGCGAAGCAGCGTACTCTTTCCCGCTCCGTTGGGGCCGAGTATGGCGAGCATGCCGCTGGAATCGACCGTGAACTCGGGGATGTCGAGGATCAGCCGTCCGCCGACTTCGTAGCGCAGCCCTTCCATCGTCAGCACGGGCGTATTCACGTTCGCACCTCGGCTACGACATTACGGGACGCCGGGCGCGCGTTCCGAGCCCGGCGAGCACCACGTTGACGAACAGCGCGATCGCGAGGAGGACGACGCCGAGCGCGATCGCGACGCCGAAATTGCCGCGTCGGGTTTCGAGCACGATCGTGGTGGTCATCACGCGCGTCTCGCCGAGGATGTTTCCCCCGACGATCATTGCGGCTCCGACCTCCGAGATGATCGCTCCGAAACCAGCTGCTATGGCCGCAACGAGGCTCGTGCGGACCTCGCGCAGCTGCAGTACCGCTGCCTGAAGCCTGGTTGCTCCGAGGCCTCGCGCCTGCAGCCCGATGTCCGTGGGTAGCGACTCCAGGGCGGCGAGCGTCACGGCCGCGATGTAGGGTCCGGCGAGCGCCACCTGCGCGATTCCCATCGCGACCGGCGTGAACAGAAGCTCGAGGTTGCCAAGTGGTCCGGACCGTGACAGGAGCAAGTACACCGCGAGGCCGGCTACCACTGGAGGAAGGGCCAGCCCCGTGTTCACGATGGCGATCACGGGCACACGCAGCCGGAACCGGGACAGTCCGATCAGCGCCCCGATCGGCAGTCCGATGGCCGTCGCCAGCAGAAGCGCGGAACCGGAAATCGCGAGGGAACGGACGACGACGGCCATGACGTACGGGTCACCGCTCGTCAGCAGCCGCATGGCTTCCGCGAACGGGTTCATTCACCCACCAGCGTGAACAGCGGGGCTCCGTACCGCTCCCGGCCGAAAGCACGAATGATCGACGCCGCTTCATCGGACAGCATCCAGTCCTCAAACGCCTGTGCGCCAGCAAGCTGGCCAGCCCTCGCGACGGGGATGAGCGAATACACGTTTTCCATCTCCTCCCCGCCGGAGTGGAGTGCGACGAGGTCAACCCCATTTGCCCGCAGCACGGTGAGCGTGGCCCGGTCGGTGAGCACGTAGGCCTGCCTCTCCGCCGCGAACAACAGCGTCGCTCCCATACCCTGGCCGACTTCCAGGTACCAATCCGCGTTGGGATGACCGCCCGCGGCGTCCCACAGCGAGCGCTCGCGAATGTGCGTGCCCGAGTCGTCCCCGCGAGACGCGAAGGGGGCTTCGGCGGCGGCGATCCGGCGCACCGCTTCCCGGCCGTCGTCCGCTCCCGAGACTCCGGCGGGGTCGGTGGCCGGGCCGGCAATGACGAAGTCGTTGCGCATCAACGTGGTTCTGCGAAGTCCATAGCCTTCCGCAATGAACTGCGCCTCTCGGGTCGGAGCGTGGACGATCACCAGGTCGGCGTCACGCCGTTCTCCGAGGGCCAGGGCCTGGCCGGTTCCGACGGCAATGATCTGGACGGCATACTCCGGATGTTCGGCAGCGAACTCCGCCACCAGCAGGTCCAGCAATCCCGTGTCGTACAACGACGTGGTAGAGGCCACGCGCACGACTCGCCGGGAGCCGTCCATTCGGCACGCACTCAGGCCAAGACCGACCAGAACCAGCGCGCCGGCCAGCGTGGCCTGCAAAACGCGCCCGCGCAATCGTGTAGGCATCCGGGAAAGATCCGTCCGCCGGGTGGCAGAGGGCAAGGCGAGGTTGGAGCGGTCAAACGGTCCGACCACGGGATTGAGGGTGCGTCGTCAACCGCCGGCCCGGCAGGCGCCAGCTTGCCTCGGACTAGCCGTGCCGGATCCAGCGCGCGAGCTGCGGAAGCGTGGGCGGTTTCCCCTTCATGAGGATGCCCACGCGGTAGATCCGTCCGGCGGTCCAGGCCATGATCCAGATCGCCACGAGCAGGAGGCCTATGGCCGCCAGATTCTGCCACAACGGGACCGGGATCACCGAGATTCGCACGGGCATGAGAATCGGACTGAACACAGGTATCAGGGACAGAACCCGAACCCACATCACGTCCGGAGTGTCAACC
>JAOTWC010000399.1 GCA_029863105.1 Gemmatimonadota bacterium
GTCGGGCACCGTATCGCTGTTTCGGTCACATCGTTCCGACTGCGAAGATGGCTGCCAGATGCGCGATTTCATCTACGTGAAGGATGCCGTGGACATGGTGCTTCACCTGGCCGACCACCCGGAAGCAAATGGTCTGTTCAATGCCGGGACCGGCAAAGCGCGATCGTTCAAAGACCTCGCGACAGCCGTGTTCAACGCGATGGATCGCGAACCGAGCATTTCCTATATCGACATGCCGGAGCCCCTCCGTGACAGGTACCAGTATTTTACGGAGGCGCCCATCGATCGCATTCGCGCGGCCGGGTACGACAAGCCGATTCAGTCGCTCGAGGAAGGTGTCACGGACTATGTGCGGGGCTACCTCGTCCCGGGCCGGTACATGGGCGAGTAGCCGCGATCGTCATGCAAGCCACCCCTCCTCATGACGCGTGCGGGGGTTCAGTCCGTTTATCAACCTGTACGCCGCTACGTTCCTGATCGGCGGCGCGATCCTCTCGGCAGTGCGCTACCGGAGAATTCCAGGCATGGGTAACCGTGTGACCGGAAACGTACTGATAGCGGTCGGTGCTCTGCTGCCGGGCATCGGGGGCACGTTTACCCGGTTCGGACACGTGGAAGTGCTCTACGTAACCGAGTTCGTGGGGATTCTGCTAATCTACCTCGGCTACAAGTACAACATCGCTACGGGTCCCAGCCCCCTGGGCAGGGCCCGTGCGGCCAGCGCCGTCAGCCCAGCGGTGGCGGTACCTGCGCCAGGACAACCGCTACCATGACGGTCACCGCGATTACGATCACCTCGAGCCGAACGCTCTTCTGCAACGGTCTGGCCCCGATCCCTCCGTGGAGCGCCGGGATCAACCGGAACCGGTTGTAGGCGCCGAAGAACACCAGGGCCGCGAACCCGACAGACTTCGACAGCAGGAGCTTGCCGTAGCCCGAGGTGAACAGAGCTCCGAGCGACGGGAGATAGAGCAGGTCCTGCACGATCGCGGTGACGAGGATGACACACGACGCGAGGAGAGCCGCGGCGGAGACGCGGCGCGCGATGCGCTCAAACGTCCAGCCGGTCTCCATGTCCTCGACCAGCGCACTTGCCGGCCACGAAGCCAGCAACAGGAGCCCGCCCGCCCAGACGGCCGCCGCGCCCAGATGAAGTCCGTTGGCCGGAAGGGCGATCAACGGCCGTATCGTCGCCTGGTGGCCTCCCAGGGCACCGATGACGACGGCCGCCATCGCCGTCACGCTGCCGAGCCGAACGAGCCCCGTTCCGGTGAACATGAGGAATGCGGCGCCGACGAGACCGACTCGCCAGATCTCCACCGCGCCGCTCCTCGTCCCGAGAACCGCGCTGAAGGTCTCTCCGAGACCCGCATCGGGAAGCCGGAGATTCGACATCCAGAGCAGCAGGTCGACTGACAGGAGCAGGATCGCCCCGAGGCCGAGAATCGACGCAAGCCGGTGTGGCCGAAGTTCATCGAGAATCCTGGTTCCCGGGCCGAACCACAACAGACCTGCGAATCCGAGGAGGCAGAACATCCCGATCCCCCGTGCAGTGATGCGGGAAGTGGAAAACTCCACCGATCGGATTTCGTCTTCCCGGACCGGCTGGTCCGGCACAGCCACGACTTCCGCCGCCGCCGGCGCCGCGAACTCCGGCGCCGCCATGACGAACGAAACCTCCCCGGCCGCCTGGTGTCCATCCGCCGAAACCGTCCGCCACACCAGCTTCTGAGCGCCGTTCTCGCCCGGTGGAGCCTCCGTCTCCAGCACGTGTGACTGGTCCGGCGTTCCGGTCACGCGCAGCGACAGGGTGTCCCCCGCCAGGCCGATCCACCGCACCGAGCTCAGCTTCGGCTCCACCGGCCCGCTGAACACCAGCGTCATGCGATCCAGCCGACTGCGTATGGTGTCACCCTGCGCGGGCACCGACGATCTCAGTTCGATGTGCAGGCGTACCGGCGCCAATGCGCTCTCGGGCCCGGCGGGACCATGGTCGCGACCCGGTGTAGATCCTGCCATCGTTACAATGGCTGCGGCCAGCGTGAGCGAGGCGAGCTTCCATATCTTGCGCGGCCTGAGTGCATTGTCCATCAGGAAGACA
>JAOTWC010000049.1 GCA_029863105.1 Gemmatimonadota bacterium
GCCCCGCTGTCCGGACGTCATGCCCATCTGCCGAACCGAACTGCCCACCGAATACTCGTCGTCTGCCGGGTCAGCGTGTTGCTGGCTGGCAAGGCCCGCGGACTAGTCCGCGATCGCACTCTCTTTCCGAATCTCCGCAAATTGCTTTCGGAATTTCGCGACCTTCGGATCGATCACGAGCCGGCAAAATCCCGCATTCGGATTTCGGGCGTAGTACTCCTGATGCTCCTTTTCAGCGGGGTAGAACACCTCGAGCGGTGCGACTTCCGTGACCACCGGGTTCGGCCATAGCCCCGAAGCATCCAGCGCCTCGATCGCTTCCTCGGCGGCACAGGCCTGGTCGCCGTCATGGGAGAGGACGATCGACCGGTATTGCGAGCCCACGTCGGCTCCCTGGCGATTCAGCGTGGTAGGATCGTGGACGGAGAAGAACACATCGAGCAGGTCCCGGAAGCCAATGACCGCGGGGTCGAACGTGACCTGCACGACCTCTGCGTGCCCGGTGTCGGTCTCGCAGACCTGACGATATGTCGGATACTCCGTGTGGCCACCGGCATATCCCACCGCGACGTCCTCCACACCCACCAGGTCCCGAAAAATCGGTTCGAGGCACCAGAAACAGCCCCCACCGAACGTTGCTCGCGCCATGCTTCTCTCCCGTTCTCGCTGTCCGGATATGTAGTAAAAGCCCGCTGAAACCGCTAACTTGAAGCAGCCCCCCACATGCGGCTGTGTCGAGAGGAGGTTGCCCGATGCTTACCATCGAAAAGGTCCTCTGCCCGACGGATCTATCCGATTCTTCGCTGCGGGCGATCCCGCTCGCAACCCAGATGGCGAAGCTCCACGGGGCGGACCTGCATCTGTTCCATATCTATCTGCTGCATTCCCTGGCGGCCATCGACAGTGACAAGCCGTATCCGGGAGAAGAGGAAGCGCGGCAAGCGCTGGAAGTATCCGCGACGGAAGTCCCGTGGAGCAAGGTCGTGCACAGCGTGGGCCGTGCCGTCCACGCAGCGCCGGCCATTCTCGACTACGCAGACAGCAAGGCGATCGATCTGATCGTCATGGGATCCCACGGTCGTCGGGGTTTCCGCCGTCTTCTGCTCGGCAGCGTGACGGAGGAAGTCGTTCGGCTGGCGACATGTTCCGTCCTGGTGGTCAGGGACGCCGAAGAGGTCGTCATTCCGTCGGAAATCGACCGCGTCCTCGTACCGGTCGACTTCAGCAAGTATGCGAGGGTGGCCACGACGTATGGACGGGAGTTGGCGTTGGCGTGGGACGCGCATCTCGAACTACTCCACGCGGTCGAGCCGCCCGTGTACTCCGAGATGTCGTTGCCGGTGGTGACGAGAGACGAAGAGGCGCGGTTGATAGCGGAAGAGAACATCGCCCGACTGGCCGAAGAACTGAGCCCGGGCCCGTCCGTGTCCGTCAGCGTGACGGTGGGGCAGGCGGCCGATACGGTGATCAAGGAAGCCGCTCGAACGGAAAAGACGCTCCTGGTGATGCCCAGCCACGGGCACACCGGGATCGAAAGACTCCTGCTCGGGAGCGTGACGGAGCGCGTGCTGCGCCGTGCGCCGTGTCCGGTACTCGTGGTCAAGGCTGGAGGAAGAGAGCTGCGGCCGGCCGGCTCCCGCCAGGACGGCGAGACGTTCGCGGACCCGCCGACAGCCGGGGTCTAGGTGTACGACCACTTCATCGTTCCGGTGGACCTGTCGGACCGGAACGCCGGGGCGATCGACACGGCTCGGGAGCTGGCGCGCCTGACCGGCGGGCGGGTGACGCTCATGCACGTCGTAGAGACGCTCGACTTGCCGTACGACGAAGTCGCCGAGTTCTACGCCCGGCTCGAAGAGTCGGCAGCCGGGAAGCTGGAGAGCCTCCTGGAGCCACTGAAAGACTCGGGCGTCGAGTTCGAACGCCGAATCGTATTCGGTGATCCCGCCGAAGAAATCATAGACTTCGCGGCCCAATCGGCGGACTCGTTGATCGTGTTGCGGTCGCACCGGGTGGATCCGTCCACGCCGACGCACGGATGGGCGACGCTGAGCTACAAGCTCGCGATCCTGGCGACCTCGCCGATCCTGCTGGTGAAGCGCGACGATCCGAATTAGGGTGGGCTGTCAGTGTGCGCGAGCCGATGTTATTTCCTAGCGCATGCTGCCAGGCGAGCTGGAACCGATCACTTACGTCGACGGAGCAGTGCGCATACTGGACCAGACGCGCCTGCCCCACGACGTCGTGCGTCGATGTCTCGAAACACTCGACGACACGGCGCACGCCATTCGAGCGATGCGCGTCCGCGGAGCGCCGCTGATTGGAGTTACGGCGGCCTATGGAATGGCGCTCGCCATGCGGACGGATCCGTCTGACGCGAACCTGGGTGCCGCTGCAGAGACACTGTTGGCTACCCGTCCGACCGGCGTGAACTTGAGGCGAGTCATCGTCGGTCTGCGTGCCATGCTGGCAAGTGCGGCACCGGCCGATCGCGAGATCCGGGCTTTTGAGGAAGCGGATCGCCTGCGTGAGGAAGACATCTCGATGAACCGGGCGATCGGCGATCATGGCCTGCCGATTCTGCGTCGGATAGCGAACCACAAGGATGGACCTGTCCAGGTGCTCACCCATTGCAACGCCGGGATCCTTGCCACCGCGGGCTATGGGACCGCCACCGCGCCGATGTACCGTGCATTCGACGAAGGGCTCCCGCTCCACGTGTGGGTCGACGAAACTCGCCCCCGGAACCAGGGCGCTTCGCTCACCGCCTGGGAACTGGGCCAGGCTGGAATCCCGCATACCGTGATTGTCGACAACGCCGGTGGGCACCTGATGCAGCACGGTCTCGTCGACGTGTGCATCGTGGGGACGGATCGAACCCTCGTCTCCGGCCACGTCTGCAACAAGATCGGAACGTATCTGAAGGCACTGGCCGCCCATGACAACGGGATTCCGTTCTACGCGGCCGTGCCGGGACTGTCCATCGACTGGGACGCCACCGATCCGGACGCGGTGCCGATCGAGGAGCGAGACGGCCGGGAGGTGGCGGAGCTGGCAGGCGTGCGGCTGGTACCGGCCGGAACGCCGACTGCGAATTACGGTTTCGACGTGACTCCGGCCCGTCTCGTTACCGGCCTTATCACGGAAAGAGGAGTCTGCGCGGCTTCAGAAGCCGGCCTGCGCGGCCTGTATCCGGAGGTCGCGAGTTGATCAACTACGCCCAGCGCACCCAGGTGATCGCCGCGGCCCGACACATGGAAGACCGCGGGCTCACGCAGGGAACTTCCGGCAACGTGTCGGTCCGGTTCGCCGAGGGCATGCTGATTACGCCGTCCGCGGTGCCGTACTCGACGATGGAACCGTCCGATCTGATCACCATGTCGCTGGAGGGGAGAGTCCGCGGCGTACCTCGCGGGCGGCTGCCATCCACCGAATGGCGAATGCACGCCGGGATCTTCGCGCACGGACCGGACATCGGGGCGATTATCCACGCGCACCCCCCCTGGTCGACGGCCCTGTCATGTCTGCGCAGAGATATTCCGCCGTTTCACTACATGGTGGCCGCGGCGGGCGGCACGGTAATCCGCTGCTCCGGGTACGCGACGTTCGGGACGCAGGAGCTGGCCGACGCCGCACTCCAGGCGCTCGGTGATCGCAGGGCTTGCCTGCTGGCCAATCACGGGATCATCGCGTGCGGGAATTCCCTGGACGCAGCGCTTCGTCTGGCGATCGAAGTCGAAGCCCTGGCCGGTCAGTACATGCGCGCCCTGTCGGTGGGCGAGCCCGCTCTGCTGACGGACGCACAGATGGCGAGCGTGTTGGAGGAGTTCAAGACCTACGGGCGATGAGGACGCGTGAAGTTCAACCCGACTCCGACTCCGGCGCCGCGTCTGCCCGGGCGGCCTGCAACGCCCGCCACACCCGGTCCGGCGTGAACGGGAGACGGTCGATCCGCACCCCGACGGCGTCGAAGATCGCGTTGGCGATGGCCGGTAGCGACGGATGGAGCGGACCCTCGCCGGCCTCCTTCGCGCCGTACGGACCCTCGGGGTCGTTCGCCTCGACGATCAGCGGAATGAACTCCGGGCAGTCGAGCGAGGTGGGGATCCGGTAGTCCAACAGCGACGGGGCGTCGTGAAGGCCTCCCTCCGGAGTCCCGCGCTTGACCCGCTGGTGCTCCATCACGGCTTCGGCGAAGCCCATATACGCCGAGCCCTCCATCTGGCCCTCGACGAGCATTGGATTCAGGGCCCGTCCGCAGTCGTGGGCGACCCAGATCTTCCTGACGTTCACGAAGCCGGTGTGTTCGTCCACCTCGACCTCGGCGACATGGGCCGTGAAGCTGTACGCCGGCGATGCGCCGATCGTTCCGCCCCGATAGTCTCCGTGCACACCCTCCTTCGGCGTGTTGTAATGGCCGACCGCCCCCAGCGTGCCATGCTCCGCCTCGGCGAGCATGAAGGCCCGCGCGATCGGCATCCGTTCCCCGCCGGCCAGCGCCCATCCGTTCGCCAGACGGACCTGCTCTGCACCGACGCCGGTCGCAGTCGCCACCGAGGCGCGCACCTTCGTCCCCAATTCACGACAGGCCATCATTACGGCGTTGCCGACCATCAGCGTCTCCCGCGACGAATACGCTCCGAGGTCGACGGGAGTCAGATCGGTGTCGGCGCTGACCACGCGCACATACTCGACGGGCACGCCCAGCTCCTCGCACGCGATGTAGGCCATCGTGGAGTCCGATCCCTGCCCGATCTCCGACGCACCATGCAGGACGGTCACGCGGCCCGAGCGCTCGATCTGCACCTGCGCGGAAGCCTGCGGCATGTCGTTGGGATAGATCGGATAGTTCGTGCCCGAGATGTAGCAGGATCCAGCTACGCCGAGGCCGTGGCCCCGAGGCAGCCTGCCGTACCGGTTCTTCCAGTCGCTCGCGTGCTCCACCTTGTCCAGGCACTCCATGAACCCGTTCGACTGCACCCGAAACTCGTTCACCGTGCGTCCGAGACCCATGAAGTTGCGCCGGCGCAGTTCGATCGGATCGATTCCCAGCTTCTCGGCCAGCTTGTCCAGCGACACCTCGAATCCGAATCGCGGTTGGACGGACCCGTGCCCCCGCTTCGGACCGCACGGCGGTTTGTTCGTATAGACGCGCGTGGCGTCGAACCGATACGTCTCGACGTCGTACGGCGCCATGAGGAGCTGACCGCTGTAGTAGGCGGTCACCAGGCCGAACGACGCGTAGGCACCGCCATCGAGCAGTAGCTTTCCATCGACGGCCCGGATGCGGCCGTCCGCCGTAGCGCCGACCCGGTAGGACATGTCCATCGGATGCCGTCCGCGGTGGGAGTAGAACAGCTCCTCGCGCGTGTACAGAATCTTCACGGGCCGCCCGGTCCGCATGGCGAGCAGCGCCACGGCGAACTCCAGGTCGAACGGCTCCGACTTACCGCCGAACGCACCTCCGACAGCCGGCTGTACGACCCTAACCTCCGCCACGTCGAGATCGAGAACGCGCGCCAGCTCACGCTGGAGGTAGTGCGGGACCTGCGTCGAGGACCACACCTCGAGCAGCCCGTTCACATTCCGGCGCGCGACCGCGCAATGGGGCTCGATCGGTGTGTGTGTCGTGCCGTGGAAGTAATACTCACCTTCCACGGTCACGTCGGAGCCGGCCATCGCCTCGTCGACGTCCCCGAATTCCAGATGGACGTGTTTCGTGATGTTTCCGTTCCGACCTTCCTTCTTAGCCTCATGGATCGGATTTCCGGACGCCTCGAGCGCTTCCTCCGGCTCGAACAACGGCGGCAGAATCTCGTATTCCACCCGGATTCGAGTCAGCGCTTCGTTCGCCGTGTCTTCGTCCACGGCCGCCACGGCCGCCACGGCATCGCCCACGAAACGCACCTTGTCGAAGGCCAGTGCATGTTCATCACGGGTCCACGGAATGATGCCGTAGGCCAGCGGCATGTCCCGTCCCGTAATCACACTTTGAACGCCAGGGATCGCTTCGGCATCGCTCGTGTCGATCGCCACGATGCGGGCGTGCGGATGGGGGCTGCGAAGTATCTTCCCGTGGAGCATTCCCGGCAGGACGATGTCGTCCGTGTAGATCTCGGAGCCCGTGGACTTGCGATGCCCGTCGACCCTGCGGCTTCGACGCCCGAGACGCGACAGATCGTGCGGGGCCAGCGCCTCGGCGGCGCCCGGATCCGGCGCGGTCTCAGCCTGCTTCCTCAGGAGTTCCTCAGGATGCATGTGTCAGGTCAGCCCTCCGTTGGTGACATAAAGTTACGTGAATCTAGCCTTCCGTGATGCCGACGGACCACCGGGCGTCGTCCCGCTCCGAATCCGTCAGCCGGTTTTGAGTTTGGAGCCCGTCCCTGCAATATTCGTCGATTGAAGCTGAAGGACCCAGGGACCGATCGCAGAGGAAACCCATGAAACCGCAGACCGTCGTACTTGCACTGGCTGGCCTCGCCCTCGCGGCGACTCCGGTGGCGGCGCAGTCCTCCACCGACTCCGAGGAAGCTTTTGTCGCCGGATTCGGCGGCACCGTTGCCATCAGCGGCGGCGAAGTGTTCGTCGGTGAACCCGGGAACGTGTTTCGTCCCGGCATGATCTACGTCTATCAGCGCGGCGAAGCCGGTGATTGGGTCGAGGCCGGCGTTCTGATGGACGAAGGCAACCGTTCGGCGGACCGGTTCGGCGGCAGCATGGTAGTTGACGGTCGCACGATGCTCGCCTCGGTGAACCCACGGAGTGACGATCCGGCGGGAGTCGTCTCGTTCTGGAAGAATGACGACGGCGCCTGGACGCTCGCCGGCCGTCTTCCGCATGAACCGGCCGAAGGCGACGGGTTCGGCGCGGCCGTGGCCCTGGCGGGTGACGTGGCATTCGTCGGAGCCCCGGGCGGTGAGGAATTGGCCGGCGTCGTCTACGTCTACACCTGGGCCGAGGGCGGTTGGGCCGAGACCGCGGTACTCGAGATCGAAGACGGAGCGGGTACGGGGTTCGGCGGAGCGCTGGCCGCGTCGGGCACCGACGTACTGATCGGGGCTCCATCGGCAGGAGAGGGTGCCGGAGCCGTCTACCACTTTCAGTTGACGGAGGACGGCTGGACGAGTGCCGGCCAGTTGCCGGTGAACGTCGTCGGGGAAGACCCGGGGGCCGGCTCTGCGCTCGCGATGAGCGGCAACATGGCATTCGTCGGCGTTCCGCGGGCTGCGGGAGGCAACGGGGCCGTGCTCGTCTACGAGATAGACGAGGAGGAAGGCGGCTGGAATCAGCAGACGGCACTGCTTCCATTCGAGGGGGCGACCAACCTCGAGGGCCGGAGGGCGCGGTTCGGTCCCCGGTTCGGCTCGTCGATCGCCACGGACGGCGAATCGGTTTGGGTCGGTACGCCCGGCAGGAACACCGTGTACACGTTCCACCGCGGAGACAGCGGCTGGAGCGTCGCGACCATCAACCCCGAAGACGCGGAGAACTCCCGCGGATTCGGCGGAGCGATGGCCATGGCCGGCGACATCGGCGTGATCGGCGCGTCGGGGGCCAGCCGCGGCATGGGTGAGGCAACGATCTTCGAGCACGCCGGCGCCGGCTGGACGCCTGTGGCGACCGTTTCGTCGGAGCCGGAGAGCCTGGATCCGATCGTAGGCGCCGACGTCCGCTGCGAGGAGGGCGAGGCCGACATGTGGGGGTGCGAGGGCGTCGACCTCGTTTCGTTCCTGCCGGTCAGCCAGATCGGCGGTGCCCCCGGCATCGGCCTGAACGACATGTGGGGATGGTACGACGAGGAGACGGGCAAGGAGTACGCGCTCGTCGGCCGTAACGACGGGACTTCGTTCATCGACGTCACGGATCCGTCCTATCCGATCTACCTCGGTGATCTGCCGAAGACCGAACAGGCGCGGATCAGTGTATGGCGGGACATTAAAGTATACCGGAATCATGCCTACATCGTTTCCGACGGGGCGGGCGACCACGGGATGCAGGTGTTCGACCTCACCCGGCTCCGTGGTTTGACGGAGCCGCAGATGTTCGAGCCGGACTTCCTGTACACGGGGATCGCGAGTTCGCACAACATCGTGATGAACGAGGAAACGGGATTCGCCTACGCAGTCGGCGCCAGCGGTGGCGGCGAGACATGTGGCGGAGGCCTCCACATGATCGACGTCCGCAACCCGAAGACACCGGTGTTTGCCGGCTGCTTTTCGGACGGAGTAACGGGACGGCGCGGAACCGGATACAGCCATGACGCGCAGTGCGTCTCGTACATCGGACCGGATCCCGACTACCAGGGCCGCGAGATTTGCATCGGCAGCAACGAGACGGCACTGAGCTTCGCCGACGTGACCGACAAAGAGAATCCGGTGTCGATTTCCACGGTGACCTATCCCAACGTGGCTTATACGCATCAGGGCTGGTTTTCAGAGGACCAGACGTTGTTCTTCTCCAACGACGAGGGCGATGAGCCGCAGGGTCTGGTCGAAACCACCCGCACGCTGGTGTGGGACGTGAGCGACCTGGACGATCCGGTACTGCTTACGGAGTACTTCGCGACGACGACCGAGACGGACCACAACCTGTACATCCTCGACGACCTGATGTACGAGTCGAATTACGGCGCGGGTCTGCGGATCATCGACATCTCAGACCCGGACAACATCCACGAAGTCGGATTCTTCGACACGGATCCGGATCTCGGCTGCTGTGGCAGCTGGAGCAACTACCCGTACTTCCGCAGTGGCGCCATCGGCGTCACGGGCGGTCGCGGCGGATTCTTCATGGTGAAGAAGCACGAGGACATGGTGATGTAACGCCGGCAGGGCTGACCACAACGTAGCGAGAGCCCGGTCGAGAGATCGGGCTCTCGTCATTTTCGGGCGTCCTCAGCTTGCCGTTGGCCCGCCCGGTATCGTCTATTGGGGTGTCGAATTCCCCTCTACCCGCGGATAGCGCCGAAACGACCTTGAAGTTCGTCACGGAATTGAAGGAACGTCGGTTTGCCCAGTTTCTGACCGCATACGCGGCCGGGAGCTGGATCGTGCTGGAGGCGATTGACCAGCTCATCGGAAACGAGGTCCTGCCCGCGTTCCTCTATCCGATCGTGCTGACGCTGGCGGTCGCCGGCCTGCCCGCCGTCGTCATCGTGTCCTGGTTTCACGGCGCCAAGGGGCAGCAGGAAACATCGGGTCTGGAGCGAGTGCTTCTGGGCGTTGTGGCCGTAGTGGCGCTCGGGGCTACGGGTTTCGTGGCGCGACGTGAGCTGGCCGCCGACGTGACGAATGTAGCCGCGGTGCTTGATCGCCTCGATCCGACCGAAGATCCGCGTCGAATAGCCGTTCTCTATTTCGACGCAGCGGGTCAGGGAAGTGAAGAGCAGGCCCTGG
>JAOTWC010000401.1 GCA_029863105.1 Gemmatimonadota bacterium
CGAGCGTGTTGTCACGGTACGGCGAGGCGATCGCCATCCGGCACTGCCTGTACGGTGAGGGCAACGCCTACCTGAGAGAGGTCGCGGAGCACGCGGACGTCCCGGTGCTGAGCATGCAATGCGACGTCTACCACCCGTGTCAGATCCTCGCCGACTTCCTGACGATACGCGAGACGTTCGGCGAGACCCGCGGACTGAAACTCGGCGTGGCGTGGACGAGCGCGCCGAACTACGTGCGCCCGCTGTCGGTCCCGCAGAGCCTGATCCTGATGATGCCGCGGTTCGGGATCGACGTGACGCTCGCCTATCCCCCCGAGTTCAAGCTGATGCCAGAGATCGAGGAGCAGGCGAGGGCGAACGCCGCGGGAGCGGGATCATCGTTCGAGATCACGCACCGGTTCGAGGATGCGTTCGAGGGGGCGGACGCCGTCGTGCCCAAGTCATGGGGCCCGCTCGTCGTCACGCAGGACACCGGGGAGGGCCTCGCGCTGATCGAGAAGTATCCCGAATGGCGCTGCACGTCCGAGCATATGGCTCTGGGGCAGGATCACATGGTGTACATGCATCCGCTGCCCGCCGACCGGGGACGTGAAGTCACGAACGAGGTGATCGACGGTCCGCAATCCGTCGTGTACCGGGAGGCGGAGAACCGCCTCCACGTGCAGAAGGCCCTCATGGCCCTGACCATGGGATGAGCCGGCGGCCATGACGTCGTTCTCGCTCCGCTGCGTGGAATGCGGCCGCCAGTACGATGAGGACCGAAGCCGGCTGGTGTGCGACGCGTGCACGCGGTCCCAGGAGGCCGGCGGTCCCACCCGAGGCGTACTGGAGGTCGAGCTCGATTCGCTGCCGTCATCGTGGCCTGAGGCGGCCGCGGCGAGCCGGGAGTTTTTGGAGCCGTTCCTGCCCCTGGCCCCGGGTGGCTGGCTTCCTCCGCTTCCGGTCGGGGGAACTCCCCTGCTCGAGGTTCCCCAACTCCGGGCCGCGCTCGACTTGCCCCACCTGTACGTGAAAGACGACACCGGCAATCCGAGCGGCTCCACCAAGGACCGTGCGTCGTGGCTCGTTCTCGCGAAGGCGCGGGAATACGGGTTCGACACCGTCGCCGCGGCGTCGACGGGAAACGCGGCGACCGCCCTGGCTGCGGTGGCCGCCTCGGCGGGAAGTAGCGCCGTTGTGTTCGTCCCGGCGTCGGCGCCCGAAGCCAAGCTGGTCCAGATGCTGAGCTACGGCGCCGAGGTTCTGCCGGTCGACGGGTCCTACGACGACGCTTTCGAGCTCTGCCTCGCCGCCTGCGACGAATTCGGATGGTACAACCGCAACACAGCCCTCAACCCGTTCACCATCGAGGGCAAGAAGACCGCGGCCCTGGAGATCGCAGCGAGCCTGTCACCGCAAGTACCCGACGTCGTGATCGTACCGACCGGCGACGGCGTGATCCTGGCGGGCGTGGCGAAAGGGTTCGCCGATCTGCTGAAGGCCGGGCTCATTGAGCGAGCTCCGCGGCTGGTCGCCGTGCAGCCGAAGGGATCGGCGGCGATCGTCCAGGCCCTGGAGGACGGTGCGGATTCCGTGACGCCCGTACCGGGCGCCGCGAGCGTGGCCGACAGCCTGGTGGTCGAGTCGCCGCGAAACGGCATCCTCGCCCTGCAGCGCATCCGGGCATCGGGAGGAGGGGGCGTGACGGTGAGCGAGGACGCCATCCTCGCGGCGATCCCGTTCCTGGCCGGTCACACCGGCGTGTTCGCCGAGCCGGCGGCTGCCGCGTCGCTCGCGGGGCTGCACGCGGCACTCGAAGCGGGCCTGGTGAATCGCGACGAGCGGATCGTGTTGCTGGTGACCGGCACAGGGCTCAAGGACGTTCCGGCGGCCGCCCGCTCGATCCGACGTCCCGAGCCGATCGAGCCCAGTCTCGCAGACGTAAGGAAACGTCTGGCGGAGGATACGAAATGACGAGCACCCGAGGGAGTCATCTGTTGCTACTGCTGCTCGTCACGTCCGGCTGTGCGGGGAGTGCGCGCTCGGAAGCGCCGGCACAGGCAGCGCAACCGATTGCCACGCCCCCGGCGGGCGAA
>JAOTWC010000050.1 GCA_029863105.1 Gemmatimonadota bacterium
CGTCGAACTGAACCAGCACCTCGATTTGCTCGCCATCGGGACTGTGGCGGATCAGATGCCGCTCCTGGACGAGAATCGCGCTTTGACACGGGCTGGGCTGCGAGTCCTGGCGCAGACCCGTAAGCCCGGGCTGCGGGCCTTGCTCGAGGTCTCCATGGGCGACTCGCTGTTAGACGTGCGCGCGGAAGATGTCGCGTACAAGATCGCCCCGCGTCTGAACTCTGTCGGCCGGATGGCCGAGGCGGCCGATGGCCTGGAGCTGCTTCTTACGACCTCGGAGTCCGCGGCGACATCGCTTGCCGCTAGGCTGGACCATCACAATGCGGAACGGCGGACGGTGGATCGGGCCGTGACGATCGAAGTCGAGCAGAAACTCGCGGAGGGTTTCGACCCGAGTCGTGAAGCGATCATAGTCGTGTGGGGTGATGACTGGCACCCGGGCGTGGTCGGAATCGTTGCGTCCCGCGTTGTCGAGCGGTGGCACCGACCCGCCGTGGTGATCTCTCTGGACGGCCCACGGGGAAGAGGTTCCGGCCGGTCCGTCGACGGATTTCACTTGTTCGATGCGCTTCGCGACTGCGATGAATTTCTCGAGTCATTCGGCGGGCATCCAATGGCCGCGGGGTTCACCATTGAGCGATGCAACCTGGAGGCGTTTGCCGATCGGCTTCGGGCGGTGGCGATGGATCGCATCGAGCGCCGCGCGGGGCGGCAGACGCTCAACCTTGATCTGGACATTTCACTGCCGGACGCGTCGCTCGCTCTCGTGGATGCACTGGAGCATCTGCAGCCATTCGGCGCCCAGAATCCGCCGCCGTTGATTGCGGCGCGGAGCGTGGGGGTCGAACAGCCATCGGTGGTGGGCGATGACGGCGCTCACCTGAAGGCCGTGCTGCGTTCGGGCACAGTTTCTCTGCCCGCGATCGGTTTCGGGATGGGCAGCCGTCTCGGGGAGTTGGGGACCGGGCGGACGTACGACGTGGCGTTCCACCTCCAGGGCGATAGCTGGAACGGTCGCCGGCGACTCCAGGCACAGTTGCTCGACATCCGGCCGGCAGGCGCGGCATGACGCTTCGCGTGACGGGTGGATACCTGGGCGGCCGCCGCCTCCGATCACCGTCCGGTCGATCAACGCGGCCGACGGGGGCGCGGGTTCGTGAGGCGTGGTTCAGCGCGATTTCAGACCGGATCCCGGGTGCCACGGTACTCGACTTGTTCGCCGGGTCAGGCGCGCTGGGAATTGAAGCCCTTTCCAGGGGTGCCGAGCGTGTGACGTTCGTCGAATCCAGCCGCACGGCGATGGCCGTCCTGCGGCAGAATGTCGCGGCTCTCGATCTCGAGTCGCGATCCGAGTTCGTCCGGGCCGATGTGTTTCGAACCCTGGTGCGGTTTTCGGAGCCTGCCGCCGTCTGCGATCTTGCACTGGCAGATCCGCCTTACGACAGCAGCTTCGCCCGCCAGGTAGTGCAGGTCTGGCTTGAGAGACCGTTCGCGAGCATGCTGTGCGTCGAGCACGCCCGGTCGGGACTCGCCGGAGTCCAGCCCGACTGGACGCGTGTCTACGGCGACACGGCGTTGTCGTTCTTCATCGGACGAGGGAGGACCGAATGAGCCTTGCCGGCAGCACAGCGATCTACCCGGGTTCGTTCGACCCGCTGACGCTCGGTCACGACGACATTGTCAGACGAGCGTTGCGGCTCGCAGACCGCGTACTCATCGCAGTGGCCGAGACCTCTACGCACGTGAAGCGGCCGGCGTTCAGCCTGGAAGAGCGAGTGAGCCTGATCACAGAAGTCTATGCGGATGAACCGGGAGTGGAGGTCGTGCCGTTCAGCGGGCTGCTGGTCGACTTTGCGGCGCGCCATGGTGCGAGGGTGATCATTCGTGGACTGCGCGCGGTCAGCGACTTCGAATACGAATTCCAGATGGCCCTGATGAACCGCAGTCTGTCGCCCGAGATCGAAGTCATTTTCATGGCTCCGGCAAGCAACTACACGTTTCTGAGTTCCTCTCTGGTTCGCGAAGTCGCGGCCTTGGGGGGCGATGTGTCCCCGTATGTCCCGCACATCGTTCTCGAACGTCTCGCCCGGAGATACGGCGGGGCTCCGGACGGGTGAGCTTTCTCGCGTATCTCGCCCGCCGTGCCGCCATCCCCAGACGTATCGGTTTCCCGGAAGCGGGCGAAGACAGAACACGCGCTGCCATAGCATCCCTCGCGGCAGGACGCGGACCCGTGCCGGTGGCCGTTACCGACGGGGACGAAGCTCCCGGGCGCGCACCGACTGGACCTGGCGGACGAAACACTCCGGGCGCGTGTCATCCCGTTCTGTCCGGACCTTGGGAAGGCTGGTTCGGGAGACACGCTCCGACTCGCAGTTGCGGCGGTGGCATCGGGCGTCCTGGACGGAGCGGTGGCCGGTGCCGTGGCGACGACGGCAGACGTAGTGCGCGCGGGACTGAAGATTCTGGGCTGTGCGGAGGGGACGACCACCGTTTCCGGAGCCTTCTATGTGATCCTGCCGGCCAACGAGGCGAGTCCGGAGCGTGTGCTCACATTCACGGATGCGGCCGTCGTGCCGCGACCGGATGCCCGGCAACTCGCCGAGATCGCCGCAGCGGCGTGCGACGCCCGGAGGTCAATCGTAGGCGACGAACCGCGGGTCGCATTCCTCTCCTATGCCACGCGCGGATCGGCGGGCGGAGAGGACATTGCCCGAATCCGGGAGGCCGTGCATTTGTTTCGGCACCGCTGTCCGGGAGTGCCCGCAGACGGCGAAATCCAGGCCGATGCGGCTCTCGTCCCAGAAGTCGCTGAGCGCAAGGCGCCGGGGTCGCTCCTGGGCGGAAACGCGAACATTCTCGTGTTTCCGGACCTCGCGTCCGGCAACATCTCCTACAAGCTCGTGCACCGCCTTGCCGCCGCCGCCGCGATCGGCCCGATTCTGCAGGGGTTGTCGAGGCCTCTCAACGATCTTTCGCGCGGGGCTTCAATCGAGGACATTGTCAACGTCGCACGGGTTACGGCCCTGCAAGCTGCCGGGTCGGCCGTCGGGAAACCATCGGAGAGCGCATGAACTTTCGGATATCGAACGCAGGCGGAGTGGTACTGGTCGAAGTGGAGGGTGAACTGATCGTGGGGAACCGCGAAGAGTTCAAGCAGATCGTCCTCGGCCAGCTGGATGGCGGCGGCCGGAAGTTCGTCGTCGACTTTGCCAAGTCGAGCTACATCGATTCCTCGGGTCTCGGCGCGCTGGTAAGCCTGTCGAAGAAGATCCGGGAAGTGGGCGGTGCGCTGCGGCTCGCCGGCCTCAACGAAGACCTGCGGACTCTGTTCGATCTCACGAAGCTGAACACCCTGTTCCAGATCTCGGATAACCGGGACCTGGCTTTGGCCGATTTCTGACGGGGATCGCATGGGTCAGGCGGGCCGTCGGGTTCTGATCTGCTCGGGCCGCCAGGACGTCGTGGGAGACCTGGCCGCAAGGCTGGCGGGACTCGACGCCGCCGCGTCCGTGGCCGCGCGACCGGATGCGTGGGCGGGCCAGCGGCCGGATCTCGTGTTCATCGACCTGGCGGACCCGGGACAGAGCGTGCGGGAAGCCCGCACTTCGTTCGGCATTGAAACCGAACTCATCGCCCTCGTGGACGGCGGGTCGGTAGACAGTCTTCTGCCGGCAATCGCGGCCGGATGTTCCGATTACCTGTTCCATCCGATCAATGAGGCGGAGTTGCGCCTGCGCTGGCAGCGCCACGTCGCTGGTCGCGGCGGCGGACGGCCGCACAGACCCGCGGGACTATCCGGTAAGGTCCACCTGGAGTTTCCGTCCAGCGTCGGCTACGTGCGTCATGCGGTTGCCGAAATCGTCGAGGCATGTGAGCGCCTCGCGTTCGCCGGTTCACGGGCGACGCTCAACCTCCGTGTCGCGCTGGGTGAGGTGCTGGCCAACGCGATCTTGTACGGAAACGATGAAGATCCCGGACGGCTCGTGCGCATCGACGCCGATCTCCGACCGGGCGCAGCCGTGGTTACCGTCACGGATGAAGGGCCGGGCTTCGATCCGACGGCCGTGCTGGACCCGACGCTGCCGGAGAACCGGGACCGCAGCCACGGCCGAGGCCTGTTTCTGCTGCGCACGCTCGCTGACGAAGTGGTTTACAACGACCGGGGAAACGCCGTCACTCTCACCGTCCGGGCGCCCTGTGCCTGAGCAGGCCGTCCCTGACGAGCGCCTGCGACGCCTGCTGGACGCGTTTTCGGTCGCAGGACTTCGCTTCCGGCTGGTGCTCCTGGACGGCGCGAGCGAAGAGACGCTCCACGATGGGCTGGGGACACTGGCGGTCGATACGCATGAGGCGGTCTGGCCTGTCGCAGAAAGCCTGACGATCCGGGCCACGTTCGCCGGATCCTCTCGGCCGGCGGATGCCAGGCTGCATGAGTTGCTGGCATCTGTCGTGCCCGATGCACTGCGCATGGAGCGTGAGCTGCTGTTCTTCAGCCGGGAACTCGCCGGACGCTACGGCGAGGTCGATCTGCTGACGAGTGTCGGCGACACGCTCGGTTCCGGGATCGTACTCGAGCGCGGTGTGGCCAGGCTACTCGCCGAACTCGTCAGCGTCATGGACGCCTCCGGTGCGGAACTGTGGACCGTCGACGACGACGAATCCCACCTGCTGCGATTCGCGGGATCAAGTCCGGCGGGCGACGGCAATTCCATCGATCTCAAGTTGAGCGGAAGCGTGTTGGCCCAGGCATTCCGTGGTCAGATCGCAAGGTCGGCGGTCAAGGAGGATCGGGCCGAATTGCTCGTCCCCATCGGCCGGGCGCCCGATCGTGGTCGGAGTGGTTCGATGGGCGTCCTCAAGGTCACGCGGCGTCCGGAACGGCCTTTTCGGCAGTCCGATTCGCGGCTTGTGACGGCGATTGCCAGCCAGATCGGTGCCGCATTCGAGAATCGGCGGCTGATCGGTGAGAAAGTCGAACGTGAGCGCATGCTCGTCGAGCTCGAGCTGGCGCACCACCTGCAGCTCAAGCTTCTTCCTCAACTCGCTGACTTCGAGGATTGCGCGGACATTGCGGCGCGCTGCGAACCGGCCGATTCGGTTGGCGGTGACTTCTACCATCTGTTCCGGCTCGGGGAGGGCCGGTTCGGCGTGATGCTCGGTGATGTCAGCTCCCATGGCTACTCGGCAGGTCTGATCATGGCGCTCACCATGAGCGCCGCGTCACTCGTTGTTCGGGAGAGCGACCGGCCCGGCGACGTGCTCCGGGGTATCCACCGTGAGTTGGTCCGCAAGCTGGAGAGCACGGATATGTACATGACGCTGTGCTATGTCGTGCTGGATCCGACCAACAATCGGTTGTGCTACGCGAACGCGGGCCATCCGCATGCGTTCCGCATCGGCCCGGCTATCGCCGATCGCCTCGATGCCCTGAATCCCCCTCTCGGGATCGCGGAGTTCGACGCCTACGAAGAACGGGACCTGTCGTGGCATCGGGGCGAGGACACCCTGCTGTTGTTCACCGATGGTCTGAGCGAGACGATCCGCGACGACCAGCTGTGGTCAGACGACATCATCATAGATGCCGTGCGAAGCCATCTGAACTCCGAGGCCGGTGCTGTACTGGAGGAGCTGTTCAGGATCGCGTCGCCGAGCGATACGCCGCTGGCCGACGATCGTACGGCTCTGGTGCTAAAGTAAAACATAAAGTGGTCCGTCCTAAACGATCTCTCAGTCAGAATTTCCTCGTCGATAAGAATATCCGACGCAAGCTGGTGGAGACACTTGCCGCGGAGCCCGGCGATGCCGTGGTCGAGGTGGGTCCGGGGCACGGAGAGTTGTCCGAACTCATGATCGGGACGGTGCGTCGCCTGGTGTTGATCGAGAAGGACGACCGACTGGCTCCCCTGCTGTCCGATCGGTGGGGGGATCGGCCGGATGTCCTGGTGGTTCACGGAGACGCGCTCGAAGTGGACTGGTCGTCCTTCGGCACTGGATCCCCGGTACGGTTCGTGTCGAATGTTCCCTATGCGATCACTTCACCGTTGATCTTCCGTCTGCTGGACGCCGAGCCCGAGGCCCGGAGAATCGTCGTCCTCGTCCAGGAAGAGGTGGCGCGGCGCATTACCGCCGCCCCGGGCGGGAAGGAGTACGGTGCGCTGAGCGTGGGAGTTCAGACCCGTGCCCGAGCACGACTCGCGTTCCGCGTCGGCCGGCAGGCATTCCGGCCGGTTCCGGGCGTCGACTCGGCAGCGGTCGTGATGGAACCGTTCCCCGGCAGGACGCGGGAAGAAATTGAGGCGGTGCGCAGGTTGGCGCGTGCGGCGTTCTCGAGACGGCGGAAGCAACTCGGGACGATTCTCCGCACGGCGCCGGAATATCATCTCGGACCGGAGGAGGTTGGCGCCGTCACCCTGGAATTCGGGATCGATCCCACCGTGCGCCCCGAGCAGATCGGACCGGAGCCGTTCGCGGCACTCGCGATGCGGCTGGAGAGCCTGAGAGGCTGACCGGACGCCGGTTGAGCGGAAAGCCGCCGGCGAGTATGTTCTTGTGAACTCTTTCACAAGCCTCGATGGACGTTGTTTGGCAACCAAGATGAACGTTCGCAAGATATCCGAGTCTTCGGTTCGCCGACTCTCCCTATACCTCAATCTTCTTCGTGAGATGTGTGACCGGGGAGCCGAACTCGTATCGAGCGCAGAGCTGGCGGACGGCAGCGGTACGACGGCCGCGCAGGTTCGTAAGGACCTCAGCAACTTCGGCTCGTTCGGCAAGCGCGGTCAAGGATATGCCGTAGAGGAGCTTAGGGCCCGACTCGAATCGATTCTCGGTCTGGTCCGCCCGCGCCGGGTGGCGGTTGTCGGCGCCGGCAAGATCGGATCGGCATTGCTCGGGTACCGGGACCTCACGTCTCGCGGGTTCGAGATCATCGTGGCCTTCGACATCGATCCCGACAAGGTCGGCCGTACGGTGTTCGGAGTTCCCGTTCTTCCCATGAATGAACTCGAGCATCGGCTGGCGGCGGACGGCATCGAGATCGTCATCCTCGCGACCCCGCCCGCGGTCGCCCAGGAAGTCGCGAATCGCGTAACCTCCGCCGGCGTGGCGGGGATTCTCAGTTTTGCCGCGTCGAAGTTGGAGACGGACGGATCCCTGGCGGTTCGCTGGATGGACGTCGCTCTCGAGCTGGAAGGACTCAGTTTTCTGATTTCGGCAGCAACCAACGGAGTGGAGGAACCGTGAGTCGTGTGCGCGTCACGTCCGAGGTCGGCAGACTCCGAGCCGTCGTGTGTCACGCGCCGGGGCCCGAACTGCTCACCGTCACGCCGGCGAACCGTGCGGACTTCTTGTTTGACGATCTGCTGGACATGGAACGGGCACGCCGGGAGCACGCCGTGTTCACGTCCGTGCTGTCCCGGTTCACGGAAGTGCTCGAGGTGGCGGATCTTCTGAGAGATACGCTGGCGGTTCCCGAAGCGCTCGATGAACTACTGACGGCGGCCGGCGATGCCATCCGCGAGCGGGCAGCGGGTGCGAACGTCGACGAAGTGGTGTCCCTGTTCATTCGGGGAGAGGAACACCGGGGAGGCTCGCTGGCAGACCTGGTCAATGAAGCCGGCTATTCGCTTCCACCGTTGCCCAACCTGTTCTTCACGCGCGATTCGGCGGCGGTGGTCGGCGAGCGTGTCGTCGTCGCGTCCATGCGGCACGAAGTTCGCTGGACGGAAGAACTCCTTTCACGCACTCTGTTTCGGTACCATCCGCGGCTCCGGAACGGCGGGATCGTGTATGACGGAGCGTCCGAGCGGAGGCTGAACGTCAGAGTGGAAGGCGGAGACGTGCACGTCTTGCGGCATGACCTTCTGCTCGTGGGCCTGTCGGAACGCACCAGCGCCGCAGGGATTGATCTACTGGCCCAGCGGTTGTTCGCGGAGACGGAGGTCACCGACATCGTGGTCGTGCTTCTGCCGGCCCATCGTTCGGCCATCCACCTCGACATGATCTGGACGGCGCTGGACCGGGACCTGTGCTGCGTCTACCCACCGTACTTCATCGGGCCGACCCGGCGACCGGTCGTGCATTTGCGGCGTTCGAAAACGGGCGTACGTGAGGTAGACGGGCTGTTTTCTGTGCTCAAGGAACTCGGACAGCCGATGGAACCGCTGTTCTGCGGAGGTGAGAAGCGCACGGTGCAGGAACGTGAGCAGTGGGGTAGCGGCTGCAATTTCGTGGCTGTCGCACCGGGTCAGGTGATCGCGTACGGGCGTAACGAGCATACGCTGGACGCTCTCGCGACGGGAGCAGGATTCCGCGCCATCCCTGCCGAGCAATTTCTGACAACGCCAGACCTGCCCCCTCCTGGGGATCGCATCGCCATTACGTTCGATGGCTCCGAGCTGGTCCGGGGTGGGGGTGGACCCCGCTGCATGACGATGCCGATTCTGCGAGACGACGCGGCGTGAGCCGGCCCGGTCTCGCCTTTGATTCGGCCACGCCCCTCCTGGGCAGGGCGCTCGAGCGCATCACGCAGGGACCGATCGCCACGGCGGATCTCGCCCGCGAGCTATTCGAGCTGCGACAGGCGCCGGAGGGACTCGCCGCCCGTCTCGTATACGACCTGCTCGGCTCGGACGATCGCGTCGCGGTAGACACCCGCGGCTTCTGGTCCGTCGCGACGGACCCGCGGGATACGGGTCCGGCGGCGGTACGCCTGTCGGAGCTCGAGTTCGCGGTGGTCGATGTCGAGACGACGGGGTCGAGAGGTGAGGACCGGGTCATGGAGATCGCGTGTGTCCATGTGGCGGGCGGCGAGATCCTCGGGCGGTACAGTACGCTGATCGACCCGGGGTGCTGGATCCCGGAGCGGATCAGCCGACTCACTGGCATCGACGTTGCCATGGTGTGCCAGGCACCGCGATTCGAAGAGGTCGCGGTCGTGATTCGCCGAGCACTGAACGATCGCGTGTTTGTCGCGCACAATGCGCGGTTCGACTGGCGGTTCGTGGCTGATGAAATGCGGCGCGCACGTGCGGAGGTCCCGCGCGGCGACCAGTTGTGCACCGTCCGATTTGCGAAGCGGGTGTTGCCGGGTCTGCGCCGCTGGGGTCTCGACTCCCTGATCGCTTACTACGGACTGGAGTGCCGGGCACGTCACAGGGCCTGGGGCGACGCGCTCGTGACCGCCGAGATCCTGCTGCGGCTTCTCGAGGCCGCAGATCGCAAGGGTGTCTGTGAATGGGAGCAACTGCAGCTCTG
>JAOTWC010000051.1 GCA_029863105.1 Gemmatimonadota bacterium
TGCGACCTAACACAATGGCTCGAGTGTTCATACAGGATGCCGACATCGAGACGGCCGTAGCCGTGCGCGAGGCTGCGTCTGCGGACGGCCACGTGGCGGAGATCCTGCCTGACCTCGACGCCCTCGAACGCCAGCTCGGCAACGAATCCGTGTTTGCGCTCGTGCTCACCGGCGACCCTCGAAGCCGTGACGCCCGGCGCGCCGTCGCCAGCCTCGCATCGCGGATCCCGCGCCCGCCCGTGATCGCCGTCGTCGATCCTGAGCAGAGCACGGGAGAGGCGTCCCGTGCCGACGCGGGCCTCGACCTCGACGCACTGCTGACGCGCCCGGTGGATCCGGCAGAAGTACAGGTAACCCTCGTCCAGGAGATCGAGCGCTTCGAGCTGCAGCTGCAAACCGGCATCGTGGGTCGGACCGATGCGATGATCGAGGTGCTCGAGCGAATCCATACCATCTCCGCCGTGCAGTCGACCGTGCTGATCACCGGTGAGAGCGGAACGGGCAAGGAACTGGCGGCGCGGGCGATGCATCAGCTATCCCCTCGCCGCACCCGCCCGTTCATTGCCCTGAATTGTGCAGCGATCCCCGAATCGCTGCTGGAGAGCGAGCTGTTCGGCCACGAGAAGGGTGCGTTCACGGGCGCGACGTCCCGGCGGAAGGGGATGTTCGAACTTGCCGACGGTGGAACTTTGCTGTTGGACGAGATCGGAGAGATGCCGCCTTCCCTGCAGACGAGGCTGCTGAGAGTTCTCGAGACGCGACGATTCATGAGGGTTGGGGGAGACGTCGAGATGGAAGTAAACGTCCGGGTCATCGCCGCAACCAACAAGCAGCTGCGGGAGTCCGTACGAACGGGAGCGTTCCGGAAAGACCTCTACTATCGCATCAACGTCCTGCATGTCGACCTGCCGCCGTTGCGCCATCGTCGCAGCGACATCCCGATTCTCGTCCGACGATTCATCGACGAGTTCAGCCGGACCCACGAGCGGGAGTTCAAGGGCCTGTCGAGCGAGGCGATGCAGATACTGCTCGATTACGAGTGGCCCGGGAATATTCGAGAGCTCCGGAATCTCATCGAATCGATGGTCGTGCTGGCACCGGGTTCTGTCATCCGGGCGGAGGACATCCCGCTCGACGTGAGGGAGACGAGTGGTCGAGCCCTTCTGCCGGTTCCATCGGGCGGTCTGGCGGGAGATCTCGTGATGGACCGAACGGAGGGCGCTCCACCTCTGCCGCAGATGGAATTCCTGTTTCGCACGCTGGTCGACATGAAAATCGACCTGGATGACCTGCGATCGGAGTTCGATCGTTTCCGGTCGGGCTACACGGCGGGAGAGGCCTCGGGGTGGGACCGCAGAGCCCCGGACGTATCCGGCGACACGACCTATCCCGGGATCGAGGCAATCGAAGTGTCGGGCCATAGCGAGGAAGACCTCGGCCCGACTTCGTCGATTCGGTTCGACCCGGGGATGACGATGGCCGACCTCGAAAAACAGGCCATCTCCATCGCGCTTTCGTCAGTCGGCGGCAACCGGCGAAAGGCCGCCGAGCGCCTCGGCATCGGAGAGCGAACCCTGTATCGCAAGATCAAGGACTACGGAATCGAACCGTAGACTCCGTCAGGGCTCGTCGCGCGCTTCGCCCGGGTGCGCACCGGCACGCGATGTCGCCTTCGCCAGCTCCGAATCCAGGTTCAGCCTGATGCCGTCCCAGCGCGCACTGCTCGCCCCACCGTATGCGACTTCGGTCTGCAGGTCGAGGTCGATGTCAGCGGAGAACAGGTACAGGGCGATCTGCGTTTCCTGCTGCCGCAGCCGTTCCCGCATGAAGTCGGGAGTGACCGGCAGTATGTCCAGGGGCCGGTACAGGAATCCCCGATTTCGGATCTGCAGGTCGTACGGCTCGAACGTCTCCTCGACTGCCTGGCTGAAGTACGTGACAAACAGAACCAGTGGCCAGCCCCTCTCACCGGCACGCGAGCTGCGCTCAAGGATCTCCTGTCCTCGCGCGACCTTGTATCCGTTCAGGCGGCGATATGTGTCCGGCGCCGTCGCGCGAATCGCCCATTCCGACAACGGCACCACCTTGATCCGCACGTTCCCGGCCTGGACGAGCACCGTGATATCGTCCTGGGTAAGGGTGCCGTAACCCTTCGGCCCGATCGGCCGGTTGGCTGAGGAGGCAGCCTCAAGCTCGGCGCTCCACCCGTCAGGATTCTGGGCGATCGCCGCGGCCGGGGCGACAGATGAATCGGGAGCGACGGACCCGCCACACGCGACCATCCAGAACGCCAGGGATGCCAAACCGACAGGTCGCCACGGCTTCGCCGATGAGAAACGGGGCATGGTCATACGGCCTCCGTCGAGCGGGAATCCACAAGAGCAAACAGGCTTTCGCGAAGTTCGTCCATCCCCTCGCCGGAGTGGGCGGAGGTGGCGATCACCTGATCCGATGGCAGGCCGAGGTCGGCACACAGGGCTTCCTCGGCCCGTTTCCGGCCGCTTCGATTCAGCTTGTCGATCTTCGTCAGCGCGAACAAGGTGGGAATCTGCAGCTCGGCGAGCCAGGCGAGCAACTGTTCGTCTGCCGCCTGAAGTCCTCGCCGGGCATCGATCAGGACGATGATCCCGGCAAGCTCACTGTTGTTCGTCAGAAAACTCTCGATCAGCCTGCGCCACTGCTCGCGGGCCTCCACCGGAGCGCGAGCGAAGCCGTATCCGGGGAGGTCGGTGAGAAAGAACCGATCGTTGATGAGATAGAAGTTGATTTCACGGGTCTTGCCGGGCACCTGGGAGACACGCGCCAGCTTCTTGCGGCCCACGAGTGCGTTGATCAGGCTGGACTTGCCGCAGTTGGAACGTCCGGCGACCGCCACCTGAGGCGACTGCCCCGGCGGATCCTGGCCGGGCGCGCCGATCGCGCCCGCGAATTCTACCTGCCGAACACGTGCATCTCCCACGGGAGTGGGCTCAGGCTTCGCGACGCTGCGCCTCGGGCTCGAGGATCAGCAATGGATCCGTTCCGTCTTCGATGGTCTCCCGCGTGATCACGACCTCCCGAACATCGGTCCGGGACGGCAAGTCGAACATGATATCGACCATCACACTTTCCAACACGGCGCGCAGCCCGCGAGCGCCGGTTCCACGGTTGATGGTCGCTTTGGCCACGGCTTCGAGCGCCTTCGGATCGAAGATCAGGCCAACGCCCTCGAGTTCGAACATCTTCTGATACTGCTTGACCAGGGCATTCTTCGGCCGCGTGAGGATCTCGATCATCGCGTCCTGATCCAGGTCGTGCAGCGAAACAGTGACGGGTACGCGCCCCACGAGTTCCGGGATCAAGCCATACCGCAGCAGGTCCTCGGGCTCCACCGACGCCAGGGCATCCGATGCCTCGGGGTCCGCAGGCCCGTCGGGGCCGAATCCAATCTGTTTCTTGCCGAGCCGCCGGGCGATGATTTCCTCGAGCCCGTCGAAAGCGCCTCCGCATACGAACAGGATATTCCGAGTGTCGATCTGGATGTACTCCTGCTGCGGATGCTTTCGCCCACCCTGCGGGGGAACGGAGGCGACCGTGCCTTCGAGGATCTTCAGCAGAGCCTGCTGGACCCCTTCACCACTGACATCGCGCGTGATCGAAGGGTTCTCGCTCTTACGCGCGATCTTGTCGATTTCATCGACATACACGATCCCGCGCTCACATTCAGCGATGTTGTAGTCCCCCGCCTGAAGAAGCCGAACCAGGATGTTCTCGACGTCTTCTCCCACATACCCGGCTTCCGTAAGCGTGGTCGCGTCGGCGATCGTGAACGGAACCTGGAGCATGCGGGCCAGAGTCTGGGCCAGCAGGGTCTTGCCGACCCCGGTAGGGCCGATGAGGAGGATGTTCGACTTCTCGATCTCGACGTCGTCGATGAGACTGCGGTGGTTGATCCGCTTGTAGTGATTGTACACCGCAACAGCGAGAGTACGCTTCGCCTGTTCCTGGCCGATCACATACTCGTCCAGGATCGCCTTGATCTCGACGGGGCTCCGCACCTCGGAGATCTGCGTCGTGGACTCGCGGTCCTCCTCCTCCGCGAGAATCTCGTTGCACAGCGAGATGCACTCGTTGCAGATATAGACGTTTGGACCGGAGATGAACTTCTTGACGCTGTCCTTGGACTTGCCGCAGAACGAACACCTCAGGTGCTTGTCAGCTGGCATGTGCTCGGTCCCCTCCTTGCCCCACTGGGCTCAATCCTCCACGTCCGGCACTGCTTCCGGCCTCACGACATCAGGTTCTGACCCCGCCGACGGCTCTCCGGTTCCGTTCCCCGCTGACTGGGATGCCGCTATGATCCGATCGATCAACCCGTACTCGAGAGCCTCGGAGGGAGACATATAGCGATCGCGGTCCACATCGTCGGCCACCTGCTTGATCGACTGTCCCGTGTGGTGGGCGAGCAGTTCATTCAAGCGCTCGCGGGCATGGAGGATCTCCCGAGCCTGGATTTCAACGTCTGCCGCCGTACCCTGGGATCCTCCGGACGGCTGATGGATCATGATCCGGGAGTTCGGCAGAGCGGAGCGCTTGCCCTGCGACCCGGCCGCGAGCAGAAAAGCCCCCATCGAAGCAGCCATTCCCATGCAGATCGTCGCAACGGGGGCGGTCAGATACTGGATCGTATCGTAAATGGCGAGACCTGCATACACGCTACCGCCAGGACTGTTGATATAGAGGTTGATATCGCGCTCGGGATTCTCAGCCTGAAGGAACAGGAGCTGCGCGATGATGACATTGGCCACGTCGTCGTTGATCGAGGATCCGAGGAACACGATCCGATCCATCAGAAGCCGCGAGAAAATATCGTAGCTTCTTTCGCCGCGACTCGAACGCTCGATTACGTAGGGCGCGTATATGGTCATGATCTCCGTTTTTCCCCGAGTTCAGGCGATTCCGGACTGATCTTTCAGGTAACCGAAGGCCTTTTCCACCGCAAGATTGCGGCCCAGCTGCTCCAACGACCGGTCTCTTGCCAGTTCACGCCGCAGTTTTCCCGGATGCACGCCTCGGCGGGTCGCCATGGCCTCCACTTCCGCCTCCAACTCCTCGGGCGTCGGCTCGAACCCCTCTCGCTCGATGATCCTGTCCAGCACCAGCTGCTCCCGGATCTGCCGTTCGGCGTGTGGGGCGATCGACTCCCGCATCTGACTCAACTCATTCGCATCCACTTTCTCGGGAGCCTGCACCAGGTTGGCGAGATACCTATCAATCAGCGCGTGGGGCACGACGAACGGATTGGCCTCGATAACCGCCGTCAACAGGTCGGCGCGCAGTCTGTTTTCGGCCTCATCTTCGTGATGCCGCTCGAGATCATCACGCACGGTCCGCTCGAGGTCGGCCGCGGTCTCGAACGGACCGACCGACGCGGCCAGTTCGTCGGTAAGTTCCGGGAGTTCCCGCTCCTCGACCGATTCGAGTCGGATGAACAGCCTGCGGGACACGGGAGAGGATGACTCGGCGTCAGCCGATTCGTCCGGAAACTCGACTTCAAACACCCCTTCCTCGCCCTTGCTGAGGGTCTGAATCGCCTGTTCCACATCCTCGAGCGCCTGACCCGCGCCCAGCACGAGTTGATAGGCGGTCCCTTCGTCAACCGGCGTGTCCGAATCCCCCGGCAGAGGAGAAATGCGCACGGACACCCTGTCTCCTTTCGAGGCCTGCCGAACGACCTCCGTCCAGATCGCGTTTTCCTCCAGGACGCGGTCCAGCACTCGCTGAACCTCGTCGTCCGTGACGGCTTCGGTGACCCGCTCGACCTGAAACCCGCCGATGCGGTCCAGCCGGATGGTGGGCATGACCTCCAGCTCAGCCTGGAAGACGAACGGCTCTGCCGGGCCATACTTGACATCCGTGATTCGCCCCGGCCCGGCCGGTTTCAAGTCTTCCCGGTCGAGCGCCTCCTTGTAGGCCTCATCGAGCAGCCTCTGTTGCACCCGCTCGTCGATTTCAGCACCAAACCGCTGCTCGACGACAGCGGCCGGAATCTTCCCCTTCCGAAACCCCTTGATCCGTTTGGATCGCGAGAGCCTCCCGGCCTCGTCGGTGCGCGTCCGAGCCACCCGGTCGATCGGGACGGTAACCGTCAACGTGCGAAGCCATCCCTGACCTTCGACGAGGGAGACTTCGATACTGGAAACTCTGCTGGTCTGGTCCACTGCCATCAACGCCTGCTGGTCAGGATGTGAAAATCCGAGCACGAGGGATGCGAAAGGGGGGACTCGAACCCCCAAGGCCTCTCGGCCACCAGCTCCTAAGGCTGGCGCGTCTGCCAGTTCCGCCACTTTCGCGCGACACGGCTGGAACCGCTGTCAGAAACCTAACCCAACCTCACAGTGTCGCCAACGGAAACAGTCCGAAAAGCAACGGGCGGCAGGCCCACCCGGGACCTGCCGCCCGCGCGCCAATCTCAGCCGATTACCGAGACGACGGGACCGGGACGGTGAGCGGTACCACAGTCTCCTCGGTTGCCGTCTCCGGGTGCGTGTTGAACAGGATCAACCCGACAACGTCACCCGGCTGGACATCCTCCATGATCCGCCCGTAGTCCTCGACCGACCGGATCGTCTGCCGGTTCACACTCGTGATCACCGGGCTCCTGGCCAGGCCCCGAAGCGGAATCCGCCGGGCGTACGGACCGTCCGGCTCGATCCCGGTGATCACCACGCCGTCCACGGACTCCGGGATATTCAAAGATCGTCGGCGTTCCGCGGTCACCTCCCCGACCTCGATGCCGATCGGATCGCCGCCGTTGGCTTCATGCGTCGGGGCGGGCGGGGGCACAGGATCCGGAGCCGACGCGAGGCTCAGGCTCACGGAGGTTCGATCTCCGCTCTCGCGGACCAGATCGACGACGACGTCGTCACCCGGTTCGAAGCGGCGGACGTGGCGCTGCAGGTCTGAGACGGACACGACCTCTCGCCCTTCCACGGCCGTGATCACGTCGCCTATGCGAATCCCCGCATCGCGGGCCGGCATGTCCGGACTCACACCATAGACCTTTGCGCCGCCGACCCGATCGAGTCCGTAGTAGCGGGCATCGGCATCGTCCACTCGTCGTACGCTCACGCCCAGCAGCGCCCGGCGGACGGTGCCGTACTCTACGAGGTCTTCGATCACCTCCTGCACCAGATCAATCGGCACGGCGAACCCGTATCCCACGTACGTGCCACTGCCCGACGCGATGGCGGAATTGACGCCGATCACCTCACCGGCTGCGTTGATCAGGGGACCACCCGAATTGCCCGGATTGATCACCGCATCCGTCTGGATGAAATCTTCAATCGCGAGTTGCTCGCTGAGAATCTGGATGCTCCGACCCTTCGCACTGACGATTCCCGCCGTGACCGTCGTGTTCAGTGTCGCCCCCGACCGGAATCCCGGGCTGCCCACAGCGAGGACCCAGTCGCCAACGCGTGTCGCCTCACTCGACCCCAGGGGGGTGTGGGGAAGTCCGTCAGCTTCGAGCTTCAACAGGGCGACGTCCGTCGTCTGATCGCGGCCGACGAGCCGTACGTCATCAAACAATCGACCATCCGACAGCAGCACTTCGATGGACACCGCCTGGTCGACGACGTGGTTGTTCGTGACGATGTACCCGTCCTCGGTGATGATGAATCCGGACCCGCTGGCCGGCAGCACTCCGGGGTCATCCTCGAAGGGGCTGAACAACGGTCCGCGCCCCTCCGGCGCCGGCCTCCGAACGTTGATCGTCACGACGGCGGGTGTGATCTGCTCTGCGATTTCCGAGAAACCCGACATTGCCACGGCCGCGCCGGTTGCCCGCGAGGTTTCGCGCACGTCGAGTCGCAACGGCGCATTTGCCGAGTTTGCAACGCTGTCGGCGGGTACATCGAAAGGCGCCGTAAGCGCCAGCCCCACTCCAAACGCCACAACGGCGGTGAGGATCAGGTTCAGTCTCGTGCGCAGTGTGTCACTCATCGTCTCTCAGCCTTCCTGTCATCAGCACCGTCTCTCGACAGTCGTATCGCCCGTTGCTTCCACCCCCGCCCTGATAGCCTTTCCGACACCCGACAGTTCCCGTGGCCAGCCTCTCCAGGCATACCTGACAGACGCAATATCCCGCGCCATCGCTGCCCGCAACCCGTGCCGAACGGGATGAGGGCGGTGGCACCCGTTCGGATGCCTCCGCCCTCATCGCTGCCAGCACGGCCCAGGTCTCAGCTGGCGTCTGCCTCGTCGACGATCTCGTAGTCCGCCTCGACCACGTCTTCATCGACCTCGTCGTCGGCGCGTTCCTGATCTTCGGTGGACGTGAATTCCTCCTCCGGATGCGCTCCGTCGCCCATGCCGGCATCGGCATAGATCTTCTGCGCGGCCTCTTGCACAGCCGCCTGGATCGCCGCCGTGGCGGCCGCAACTTCGTCCAGCGAGTCCTGTTTCAGGGCCTGGCGACCCGCGTCCAGCTTCGACTCGATGTCGGTGCGGACGTCCTCGCCCAGCTTCTCTTTCCAGTCTTCGAGGTTCTTCTCGGTCTGGTAGATCAGCGAGTCGAGCCGATTTCGAGTCTCGACGGCTTCGCGTCGGTCCTTATCCTCGCTGGCGTGCGCCTCGGCGTCCTTGACCATCTGGTCGATCTCGGAATCCGTCAGACCCGATGAGGCCTCGATTCGAATCTTCTGCTCCTTGCCCGTAGCCTTGTCCCGCGCGCTCACATGCAGGATCCCGTTCGCGTCGATGTCGAACGTGACCTCGACCTGCGGAACGCCCCGCGGCGCCGGGGGGATTCCCGTGAGGTTGAACTTCCCGATCGTCTTGTTGTCCGACGCCATCGGGCGCTCGCCCTGCAGCACGTGAATGTCCACGGAAGGCTGATTGTCCTCGGCCGTGGAGAACGTCTCACTCTTCTTGGTCGGGATCGTGGTATTGCGCTGGATGAGCGCGGTCATCACTCCGCCCAGCGTCTCAATCCCGAGTGACAACGGGGTAACGTCAAGCAGCAGGACGTCCTTCACGTCGCCTGCCAGCACGCCGCCCTGGATCGCCGCACCGATCCCGACGACCTCATCCGGATTCACGCCCTTGTGGGGATCCTTGCCGAAGAACTCCTGCACCGTCGTCTGGATCTTCGGAATTCGCGTCGAGCCGCCCACGAGAATGACTTCGTCAATGTCTTCGGGCTTGAGGCCCGCGTCCGCCAACGCCTTCTTCATCGGCTCCTTCGTGCGCTCGATCAGATCATCCACCAGCT
>JAOTWC010000402.1 GCA_029863105.1 Gemmatimonadota bacterium
GGACTTTCGGCCGCCTGGCGCCCGATCTGACCGTCATCGCCCCCTGGCGCGAGTGGGACATCCGTGGACGGGCCGATGCGGAACGGTATGGCCGATCGGTCGGCGTCCCGTTGCCGCCCCCCAAGACCAGCGTCTACTCGAGAGACCGGAACGTCTGGCACGTGTCGCACGAGGGCGGACCGCTGGAAAATCCGGCAAACGCACCGGAAGAGGACATGTTCCTGCTCACCGTCGATCCGTCCGATGGTCCTGCGGAGGGAGAGCGGGTGGAGATCACGTTCGAGGCCGGTACGCCTGTGGCCGTGAACGGCAGGGCCCTTACGGCGCTGCAACTTCTCGAAACACTGAACGAAATAGGTGGTCGACACGGCGTGGGCCGGGTGGACCTGATCGAAGACCGGATCGTGGGTCTGAAGTCGCGCGGTGTGTACGAGACACCAGGCGGCACGCTTCTCCACGTGGCGCACAACGAGCTCGAGCATTTCGTGCTGGATCGCCGTACGCTGGAGTTGAAGGATTCAGCGGCCCTGCGCTACGCGACGCTCGTGTATGAGGGCCGGTGGTGGGGAACGGAGAAGAAAGCCCTCGACGCACTGATCGACGTGACGCAGGAACGTGTGACCGGGTCCATCGCGCTCCGCGTGTGCCGGGGCACGATCGCCGTCGCGGCACGGGAGAGTGCCCTGGGACTCTATGCCGAAGAGTATGCCACGTTCGAAGCGAGTGATCTGTACGACCACTCCGACGCCACCGGGTTCATCCGGTTGTTCGGGCTGTCGTATCGCATCCAGGGGCACGGGGACCTGATTCCCGTCGAACCGCCATCCGAGAAGGCGGCCGCCGGCTCTCTTCCCGAGGGTGACTGGCTGGACTGATGGATGACACTTCGACTCGCGGGGGCCTGTGGGGCGGCCGGTTCGCCGACGGCCCGGCTCCCGAACTCGACCAGGTGAACCGATCACTTCCGTACGACTGGCGGCTGTGGCCTTTCGAGCTGCAGGTGAACCGGGCGTGGCTGGACGAGCTCGTACGGATCGAGGTGCTGCCGGCGGAGACGGCCGACACGCTGCAGCGGGGTCTCGAGCGGATAGCCAGCCGGTTCGAGACCGGATCTCCGATGCTGGAGCGTGACGAAGACATTCACAGTCTCGTCGAGCGCTGGCTGGAGGAGGAAGTGGGATCGGAGGCCAGCCTCGTTCGACTGGGCCGGTCGCGCAACGACGTCGTTGCGACAGACACACGCCTGTGGGCGATGGACGCGGCGACGAGAATTGATGACGCCTGCCAGGCGCTGCAGGGGGCGATCGTCGAGACGGCGGTCGGCCTGGTTGACGAAGTCATCCCGGCGTACAGCCACATGCAGCAGGCACAACCGATCAGGGCTGCCCATTGGCTGCTATCGCACTTCTGGCCGCTGGAGCGCAACCGCTCCCGACTGGACGACGCGACAGCGAGGATGAACTGGCTGCCGCTCGGGGCCGCGGCAGGGATGGGATCGAGTTTGCCCGTCGACCGGCGCCGGCTGGCAGTCGCCCTCGGGTTCTCCGGAGCCTGCGAGAACTCCCTGGATGCCGTCGGCGCTCGTGACTGGGTAAGTGAACTGCTGTTCGTCTGGACGCAGATCGCGGTGGACCTGTCACGCCTTGCGGAGGACCTGGTTGTTTACTCATCCCGCGAATTTTCGCTGATCCGCATCGCGGACGCCTACTCCACCGGATCCAGTCTGATGCCCCAGAAGCGGAATCCCGATGGGGCGGAGATCGCCCGGGCCACGGGAGGGATCATGCTGGGTACGCTGGCGGGCTATCTCGCTACGCTCAAGGGGCTTCCGACGGGATACAACAAGGATCTGCAGGAAGACAAGCTCGCTCTGTTTAGCGCCGAGCAGCGGCTGATCGCGACGCTCGGCGTTCTGACAGGTACGATCGCCACGCTCGAGGTCGGACCGGGCGCGGGACCCGGCGACCCCGCGGGTCTGGCGACGGAAGTCGCGGATCACCTTGTAGGCACGGGGCTTTCGTTCAAGCAGGCCCACGATCTTGCCGGCGCTCTCGTGCGAAGGGCCG
>JAOTWC010000403.1 GCA_029863105.1 Gemmatimonadota bacterium
TGGTGTGACACCCGATGGGCGCTTTGGATACAAGTTGAACGTGGGCTATTACCGGAGCCAAACGTGGACGAAGTCCCGCACAGCCGGCGACGCTCTCGACTGGCAACGGGAGTACGCGGACGCCTCCGACTCCCTCGCGCCGGCCATCATCGAAGCCGCACCGCTGGCGGGCCAGAGTCTCAATCCGTTGACGCGGGCCGCGGCCGGTGATCCGGATGCGCTTCAGAACATCTACGGATCAGGTCGGTTCGATTACTACGCCGATGACGGCTCCGTGTTCTCGGTGGAGGGCGGCGCTACCCATGTGGAGAACGAAACGTTCGTCACGGGCATCGGCCGGGTGCAGGTGAACCGGGCGGTGCGCCCCTGGGCCCGGGCCGAGTGGGCGGCTCCCCGATTCAACGTGATGGCGTGGTGGTCGGGGCGAAACACGCTCGATCCCCAGATCTCGCTCAACGCCGATATTCCCCTGGAGGAAACATCTAACATCATCCACGGTGAAGCGCAGCTAAACCAGGAGTTCGCCAACGGTCGCGCGCGGTTGGTCCTCGGGGGGTCGGCCCGGGCCTATCTGCTCGACACACAGGCCACGCTGATGCGGGCGGAGGACGACGACCGAAGCGACGGGTACTACTCCGGGTACGGTCAGATCGAGGTTGAGGTAAGCCCACAAGTGAAGCTGGTTGCAGCAGGCCGCGTGGACGAAGGTACCTTGATCGACCCGCAGTTTTCCCCGAAGGGTGCACTGGTCATCAGTCCCACACCAAACCACTCGGTTCGGCTGACCATCAACCGGGCGTTTCAGGTACCGAATTACAGCGAATTCTTCCTGAGAGTCCCGGCAGGGCTGCCGGCGGATTTCAGTCTGCTGGAGGCAGGTCTGCGGGCCTCGCCCCTGGGGCCCGTCCTTGCAGGCGTACCAGACGGTCAACTGTTCGACAACTCCGCTGCGGTGCCCGTTCTGGCGCGAGGTAATGACGCCCTCGATGTAGAACACGTCACGAGCCTAGAAATCGGCTACAAAGGTCAGTTGGGGCGTCGCGTGTTCGTGACCATCGACGGCTTCTACAGCCGGCTCTCCGATTTCGTCACCGATCTGTTGCCGGGGGTAAACCCCACGTTCGGGGCGTGGACCGCGCCTGCGGCGGTACCCGGGGCGTTTCGAGAGACGCTGGAACAGACCGTCCGTGATCAGTTGTTAGCGGCAGGACAGCCGCTCGCCGCCTTCGGCCTCACGAGATTAGAGAACGGCGTGTCGGCGATCGTCGTGTCCTATGCCAATCAGGGTAAGGCGAACGAGTATGGCTTCGAGCTCGGTGCCGGGATTCAGGCCACCGACGAAGTCCAATTCGACGCGAACTACACCTACTTCAAGTTCGACGTGGATCAGGAATCGATTGCCGCGGGCGACCTCCTGGTCCCCAACACGCCGAAGCACCGGTTGAATCTGACCGCAGCGTACAGCGGCCGTCAGGGATTCGATTTCCGGGTGAGCGCTCAGATCGTCGATAGCTACCAGTGGGCCACCGGGATCTTCTTCGGTCCGATCCCGTCGCGTCAGACCGTAGACGTGAGCGCGGGCTACCAGTTCAATCCATACGTTCGAATCCACGCCATGGCAACGAACGTCTTGGACCAAGAGCGCTACCAGATGTACGGCGGGTCGGTGATTGGACGACGGTTCATGGCCGGTATTACTGCGACGTACTGAGATCGCAACGCAAGTGGCAAAACGGGAGCGGCGAGATGGTATCGCCGCTCCCGTTTTGCCTTTAGAGAATCTCGTGCCGTTCCCCGACGGCGACGCATCACTGAATCTGAGGTCTCACAGGTAGATCTTCTCTCAGGTCCTCAAGGACCCTCGCATCAATCCAGTAGGTACTGCGCAGACCGTTTCTTGCACTTGTGAAGAAGAAGAACCTTCCGTCGAGTGAGAACCGACCGCAGTAGTCGTTACCATCACTGTTGACTCTGGGGCCCATGTTGACCGGAGCACCCCAAGATCCGTCACTCAATCGAAAGCTGACATACAGATCGTTTTCGCCGTAGCCGCCATCT
>JAOTWC010000404.1 GCA_029863105.1 Gemmatimonadota bacterium
ACCTGTTCCTGACACCGGTCGCCGAGCTGCTCGGCGTCGTCGACGCAGTCGTCGACATGCACGGCACGGAAGACATCCTGCTCTACGCCAGGCCAGACGCGCTGGCCCGCGGGGCCAACGTGATGGTGATACTGCCGCGGAGAAAGTTCTCCGCCGAGGTTCGTCACCGGGTTCAGGAAATTCTCGTCGAGGCTTTTCAGGGGCGTCTGCTCAACTACTACCTGACCATCGGCGAGGGGGAGCAGGCGCGGCTGCACTTCTATCTCGCCTCCGACATGGACCTGGAGACGATCGACCTCGTGGCCATCCGCAAGGCGATCCGTGAAACCGTCCTGTCGTGGATCGAGCGGCTCGAAGTGCAACTCGGATTGGGTCACGACCGAGGCCATGCCGCGGAGTTGGCCGATCGTTACAAGAAGTCGTTCTCTCCCGAGTACCGGGCGGCGACGAACGTCCCGACTGTCGTGGATGACATCGACCGCCTGGAAGACATGCGGAGTACGGGCGAGAGCCAGATTGTCCTCGTCGAACAGGACCCGCCGCAGCCGAATCGATTCGAACTCCGCGTGTTCGATCGCGAAACCCGTTTCGTGCTCAGCGACGTCATGCCGGTACTCGAGAACCTCGGGTTGCGCATCTTCGAAGCAGACGCCTACAACGTGGAGTCCTCCGGCGAAGTCACGTCCACGATTCACGCCTTCAAGGTGGAAGTGCCGGAACAGTGGGAAGTGGATCGGGAGGCGGCGGAGCGACGAGTCTCCGACGCGTTTCTCGCGCTTCAAAAAGGGTGGGCCCGCAATCTCGCGATCAACTGTCTGGTCCTGTCCGCGGGTCTGACATGGCGGGAGACGGCGCTGCTGAACGCATACGCGGAGTATGCCTTCCAGATCGGCGGGGTTCCCAGCCGGTTGGGAGTCCAGAGACCTCTCATGGATCATCCCCGGGCGGCGCGACTGCTGTTCGACCTGTTCTGCGCACAGTTCGACCCATCGATGGAGGGGGACAGAGACACGGCCCTCGTCACCCTGGGGAACTCGTTTCTCCGGTACGTGGATGGGGTGCACAGCATCGAGGACGATCGCACGCTCAGACGTCTGCTCGCCCTCATCCATGCCACCGTCAGGACCAACTACTTTCAACCCGCGTTCCAGGACCAGCCGGATCGGGCAATCGCTCTCAAGTTCGATTGTGCGGCCGTCGACTTCATGCCGCTGCCGGTCCCGAGATTCGAGGTGTGGGTCAACTGCGCGCGGACGGCGGGTACGCACATCAGGATGGGAGAGGTGGCCCGCGGCGGTCTGCGATGGAGCGATCGGCCGGAGGATTTTCGGACGGAAGCTCTGGGCCTCGTGAAGACGCAGCAAGTGAAGAACGCCGTAATCGTGCCCGCCGGGGCGAAGGGCGCGTTCACCGTCGCCAATCCACCGTCGGATCGCGCCGAGCTGGAAGCAGCGGGCATCGCCAGCTACAAGGACTTCGTGGGGGCGCTCCTCGACATAACGGACAACGTCGCGGACGGGAGGATCGTGCACCCCGCACACACGGTGATCCGCGACGGAGAAGATCCGTACCTGGTGGTCGCGGCGGACAAGGGCACCGCGCGGTTCTCGGACACCGCGAATTCCGTGGCGGCCGAGCGCGGGTTCTGGCTCGGGGATGCCTTCGCATCCGGAGGGTCCAAGGGATACGACCACAAGGAAATGGGCATCACGGCCCGGGGAGCCTGGGAGTGTGTGAAGCGACACTTCCGGGAGATGGGTTCCGACATCCAGTCGGAAGCATTCGTCGTGGCCGGAATCGGAGACATGAGCGGGGACGTGTTCGGGAACGCGATGCTGCTGAGCCGGCATATCCAGCTCGTGGCCGCCTTCGACCACCGCCACATCTTCCTTGATCCTGATCCGGACGTCGAAACGAGTTGGGCAGAGCGGAAACGCCTGTTCGACCTTCCGGGTTCAAGCTGGCAGGATTACGACGAAGCGTTGATCAGCAGTGGCGGCGGCGTGTTCGAGCGTGGCGAGAAGCGAATTCCCATTTCCGACGCGATGCGT
>JAOTWC010000405.1 GCA_029863105.1 Gemmatimonadota bacterium
TCTGACCGTGCCCGACAGGAGTGATCGGTGGTTCGTCGAGCAGCTCGACCTGGACCCGTTGACGAGCGGGTCGTTCTAAGCCGATCGCTCCGCAAGTTCGATAAGCACGCCGGACGTGGATCGCGGATGGAGAAAGGCGACACGCTTGCCGTCGGCCCCAGTCCGGATCTTCGGTTCGATGACCTCGATGCCGTGCGCTTCCGCGCGACGCAACGCGGAGTCCAGATCGGAGGTGGCGAGGCAGACATGGTGAACGCCGGGTCCGTGGCGCGTGAGGAATCCGGCGATGGGCGAGTCGTCGCCTGTGGCCTCGAGCAGTTCGAGCCGGCCGGCGGAACCGTTGAAGAACACGAGCCGGACGGACTCGGCGGGAACATCCTGGGCAGCGGACGGGTTTTGTCCCAGCAGCGCAGCGAAAATGGGGACGGCCTCAGCCAGGGAATTGACCGCGATTCCGATGTGGTCGATACTGTGCACGAAATCTCGCCTGTCAGAAGCTGAGAGTGTTGCCGGTAGGCCTGTCGAGCTGAACGTAGGTCGGGGTGTGGAGTTTATCTACTGATGATGGAGGAGACGGCGGCGTGACTACCAAGAATGTTCTGACGTTAACTGATGATAGCTTTGAGAAGGAAATCGAGCAGGGCGAGGGTCTGGCGGTGGTGGATTTCTGGGCCGAGTGGTGCGGACCGTGTCGTGCGGTAGGGCCCATGATCGAGTCGCTCGCAGACGAGTATGCGGGCCAGGTCAAGGTCGGCAAGCTCGACGTGGATTCGAATCGTCGGACGACGGAGAGGTACAACGTTCGCTCGATTCCGAGTATTCTCTATTTCAAGGATGGAGAATTGGTCGAAACGGTCGTCGGAGTGCGCCCGAAGCATCAGCTGGAAGAATTGATCCAGGCGCACGCCTGAGCTTCCCGGTTTCGAGGGAGGACCGGGGCGCCCTTCGGCCAATCGCGGCGAAGGGCGCCCTTCTTTTCCATGAATATCAAATCCGCCACGCTGTACATCGTCAGTACGCCGATTGGGAACCTCGGCGACATTTCCGCACGGGCGCTCGACACGCTGCGCGGCGTCGAGACGATCTACGCCGAGGATACCCGGCGCACCCAGGGGTTGACCCGGCATTACGGGATTGGCGCCCGGCTCGCATCGCTGCACGCCCATAACGAGAGGTACCGGATCGACCAGGTCCTGACCCGGCTGCGCGATGGCGGCGACTGCGCGCTCGTGTCGGATGCCGGCACGCCCGGTATTTCGGATCCCGGTGCTGCGCTCGTCCGTGCCGTGGCGGACGCCGGATTCCCCGTCGTGGCGATTCCGGGGGCATCGGCCGTCCTGGCAGCACTGGCGGTGTCGGGATTCTCGTCGGACCAGTTCCTGTTCCTCGGATTCGCTCCCCGCAAGGGCCGGGGACGCCGCGAGTGGTTGAATCGCGTCGCGGCGGCGGACGTCACGGTCGTGGCGTTCGAGTCGCCGAACCGCCTGTCCGCCCTGCTGTCTGACCTCGCAGGCAGGGGAATCGGAGAGGCGATGGCCTGCGTTTGCCGGGAACTCACGAAGCTGCACGAAGAGACACGCCGTGGAACGGTTTCGGCGCTGGCAGACTATTACGCTGGGGAAACCGTCCGCGGAGAGGTGACCGTGGTGGTCGAGCGCACGCCAGGATTAATGGGCGGGGAAGCGGCGGAGGACCTCGAAGCGGCAAGGGCGGAGGCCGAACGGCTTGTCCGGGCGGGCAGGTCGACTCGGGAGATCGCGCAGGAGATTCGGGCGCAGTACGGTCTCACCCGCAACGATGCGTATGGACTGGCGCTGGAAGCAGCAGAACCCGGGGCTGACGAGGGGGTGGACACGTGACGGGACGGGACGCGGCGTACGAACTGAGCCGGATTGACCGGACGGCGACCCGCATCAGGCTGGCCGTCGGTGTGGCTGCCGTCGCGCTCGGCCTGGCCGTGGTTGCCGTCTCCGTGATCCTCGGCAGCCTCGTCCCGCGGCATGCCTTTCTGGCCCCGGGGTCGTGGATCCCAATGGGACTT
>JAOTWC010000406.1 GCA_029863105.1 Gemmatimonadota bacterium
GCACCAGATCGTCGGCACGTTGGTTCAAGGGATTCATAAGTCGTCGCTTTTGTCGCATTATTAGCGCTTCACCTCACCAATGCGTCAATTATGGCGACTTATGTCGACGTGCGCAAGGGGGACTATGCGTCAGTTCTGACGAATTATTGTCACTATTGGTATATATATCGTCACTTTTGCCGACTTACTGCGCCTCCAAGGGCTTCCGACGGGTTGGGAGGCGATCGACGCCGCCCCGTCGCACGCGGCGTGGTGAGGAGTTGGTGGAGTAGCGCCCGCTACGGCTCCACCTCCCCGTGCTCGATCAGCGCGATGTAGCGCTCCAGCGTTGTGGGCGGCCTTCCCGACAGGGCGGCGAACTCCCGGGTCAGATGGGCCTGGTCTGAGAATCCATACGCCGTAGCAACTCGCCCCCATTCCTCGGGCCGCTCGGCGATCATGTTCCGCGCGCAGGCGCGAAAGCGGCGGATGCGCGAGAATTGCTTCGGCGTGAGTCCGACGGCGGCGCGGAATCGTCGCTGGAACTGTCGCTCGCTGATACTGAGGCCGGAAGCCACGTCGCTGATCGCCAGCTGGCCGTCCGATGCCTCGATCCGGCTGACCGCCTCGGCGACGAGCCGGTCGATCGGAGCGGCGCCGGACAGCAGGCTCCCGAGCACTTTGTCCAGGACGAGCCGCGCATCCTCCGCGTCGTCGCAGCCGTCGAGTCCGGCCACGAGCGCTGCCGCCAGCCGTGGCAGGCCAAGGCCGACGGGCTCCGCACGGTCCACCCAGGCGGTCGGCTGCAGGCCGAGCAGCGTGAGCCCATGAGGCCGCAGCTTCACGTCCCAGCACGTTTGGCGCGCCGCCATCGGGTACTCCGCCCCCACCATGCGCGGGCCCGTGAACATCAGGGAATGCCCGGGAACGGTCGCGGGACGCAGATAGCTCAGGTGGGCGCAGCCGTCGGGAATGACCACGTGCAGGTAGGGCTTCGAAGGCGCCTCCAGCACGACGAACTCGGCATAGCACTGGACGTACGGACCGAGCGCGGCGGCAGGGGCCAGCTCGTGGTAACGCATCGGAGGGATCGCGTCGTGTCGGTTTTCTTCTATCGGCGGCATGCGCGGAGCGTCAGACTACGATGATCGGATCGTCGGCGTGGAAGCCAGACGGAACGAGTAGATATCCGAAAACCACGGAGCAGTCATGAAGAGAGCTTGGCTTTTCATCCTCGCCCTGGCAACGGCCACACCGGCCGCCGGTCAGGTGGCGCCGGCGTCACGTGCGGAAGGCACCGGAGCCATGTACCCACTCGGCGTCCTGGTCGGCGAGTGGGTCGGCACGAGCACGACACGCACCGGACCGGACACGGAAACATCCACCTACATGCGCGAGAAGGCGGGTTTCAAGGCCGGTGGAAACGTCCTGGTGTTGGAGGGCATGGGAACGCACTCCGAGAATGGGCACACCCGCGTCGTTCACGACGCCTACGCGGCCGTGACCTGGAACGCCGAAGCAGAAAAGTACGAGATGCGAGCGTATCGGGCGGGACAGGGCTGGGTAGACACGGAGCTCTCTGTCGCGGACGACGGCAACACGATGCAGTGGGGACTCGAGAGTCCGGCCGGTTCCGTCCGCTTCACGCTCGACTTCTCCGAGGCCGATCGCTGGGTGGAAATCGGCGAGATCCAGCGTGGCGGCCAGTGGTATCCATTCCTGCGCATGGAACTGGATCGGGTGCGGTAACCGAGGGTCATTGCCTCCCACTGACGCTTACGACGTCGGCGCCTCCCCCTCCACGCCCAGCATCATGTGCAGGTAGGTGGCCCGGATCGCATACATCCGCGCCCGCTGCTCCGGCGTCACACCGGCGCCGTGGCCTCCTTCAGTGTTCTCGTAGTACAGGATCGCGTGTCCCTGGTCGATCATCTTGCGCGCCATCTTCCGCGCGTGGCCGGGATGGACCCGGTCGTCCCGCGTCGTCGTGTAGAACAGCGCGCGCGGATACTCGCGGTCGGCGTGGACGTTCTGGTACGGTGAGTACTCCCTGATGAACT
>JAOTWC010000407.1 GCA_029863105.1 Gemmatimonadota bacterium
CGCAAATACGAGGGCGTCCGGCCTCAGGGCTTCCAGGACCGCGCTGGCATGGTCCGGTCGGTCGAACGGCACGAACCAGTGCGTTTCCGGGCGGATGTCGTCCGCGACGTCCTCACCCGACGGCGAAGAGTAGGTTACGACCACCTGGAGGTTCGGTATCTTGAGGCGGAGCTCGGCGACCACCGGGATCGCACCGGTAAGCTCGCCGGCGGATGCGCCGTGCAGCATCAGCAACGGCGGCCGATCGGCGCCGCTGCGCTCGCTGCCGGCCCACGCACGGAACCGCGACACGGCCTCGCTCCGGCCGGCAACGGCCCGCGCGAGTTTCGGCGAAAACAGGCCCGCTATTGGGAGCAGCGGCCCGCTGAGCCGCCAACCGAGGTTGTAGAGTGCTACCGTGGGATTCAATCGACCTCTCCGTCGTGCCTGTGTGCAGCGCACTGCAAGGTCGTCCCGGGCGCGCTCGTTGTCCACGGGTAGCCGACGGCCGTGGTGGATCAGGTACGCGGCATGCAGGTAGGAGAGGTATGCGACACCGGCGAAGTCTGGTATACCTGTCGGAGATCCTGGCGATGATGCTGATCTCGTGTTCCCCGGCGTACGTTCTCCGAGCCGGCTGGGAGGAAGCACGTATCCTCGCCGACCGCCGCGACATCCAGGAGGTTGTCGAAGATCCCGCCACTCCGGCGGAGGTCCGGCAGAAGCTCAGCCTGGTGCGCGAGGTGCGGGTGTTCGCGGAGCGCCGCCTCGGTCTCGACGCGGGCGGGTCATTCAGGAGCTTCACCGCGACGGACAGGGACACGCTGGTCATGGTCGTGTCCGCTGCGCCGGAATTCGAGCTCCGCTGGAAGACCTGGTGGTTCCCGATCGTCGGTCGCCTGCCATACAAAGGGTTCTTCAACCATGACGCCGCTCGTCGCGAAGCCGAGCGTCTCGCAGCCCAGGGATACGATACCAACGTGAGACCCAGCGCCGCGTTCAGCACACTGGGGTGGTTCCCCGACCCGGTACTCACACCGGCGTTGCGGGGCGACGAGCTTTCCATCGCCGAGACGGTCATCCACGAGATCACGCATACCACGTACTTTCCACGAGGTCAGGCCCAGTTCAATGAGAGCTTCGCCAACTTCGTCGGTCACCGGGGAGCGATCGAATTCTTCTGCGAAGCACGGGCAGATCCCGAGCAATGCGGCGAGGCGGAGGACCGCTGGCATGACGCCCGCGTGTTCGCGCGATTCTTCGGTGCGATCCGGGAACCGCTGGGAAGACTGTATGCCTCGAGGCTCCCGGAGGCGGACATGCGGCGGATGAAGAGGGAGATCATCGAGAACGCTGTCGCCAGCTACGACGCGCAGGTCGCCGCGGATCTGCGGTCGGGACGCTATGGCAAACTCGACGCGCGCGGCATCGATAACGCCTGGTTGCTGTCACGGCTCCTGTACTACGAGCGGCTCGACGACTTCGAAACGCTGTACGCCCGGTACGGAAGCGTGAAGCGTGCCGTCGAAGTCCTGATCGACTCACCGGAGACGAATCCGTGGGAAGCGCTCGACCGGCTTCTGGCAGGCAGTGCCGTCCGAACATCCGTGGATGCGCCGACGGCACCGGGTCAGTAGGTTCGACCCCCAAGAACGGCTCCCTCCACCTGAACGGACCCGCGGCAGAATGTACCAGAGAATCATTATCGGAGTCGACTTTTCGGACACTTCCGAGCAAAGCGTGCGCTGGGCGGTTTCGCGGTTCCCGACTGCACAGATCGTGCTGTTTCACGCCATCGAGAACCTGAGCGTGCCGGGCTATCTGCAGCGGGAGCTCGGCGAACAGCTGGACATCCTGCTCGAAAAGCAGCTTGACGTTCAAGCCAACCTGGAAGCCATCGCGGAACGGCTCGGGATCGAGGTGGACATCCGCATCGGGAGGGGTTGGACGCCACAGGCTATCACGGCCGCCGCGGAGGAACTGGGTTCCGAGCTGATCGTCGTGGGCGCTCACCAGAGGCGCGCGTGGCCCACCGACCAGATGGGTAACACGTGC
>JAOTWC010000408.1 GCA_029863105.1 Gemmatimonadota bacterium
AATCGTCGGCCTCGACGCGGGAATCCTGATGCATCCACAAGTCTGGGTGACGAGCGGCCACGTCGGCACGTTCTCAGATCCGCTCGTCGAATGCCTCAACTGCCATCGCCGTTTCCGGGCGGACGAGTTGGCCGATCTGGCGGCCGGCCGGCCGGATGACCAGGGCTGTCCGGTGTGCGGCACCAGGGGCAAGTTTACCGAACCCCGGCAGTTCAACCTGATGTTCAAGACGTTCATGGGCCCTCTCGAGGATGACACGGCCGTGGCCTACCTGCGACCCGAGACGGCGCAGGGTGCCTATGTGAACTTCAAGAATGTCCTCGACAGCTCGCGGGTGAAGGTGCCGTTCGGAATCGCGCAGGTCGGCAAGGCTTTCCGCAACGAGATCACCCCCGGGAACTTCATTTTCCGCACGCGCGAATTCGAGCAAATGGAGATGCAGTATTTCGTCGAACCGGGCACTGACGAGGAGTGGTTCGAGACCTGGAAGGAACGCCGCCACACCTGGCTGGCGGGTATTGGGCTTCGGTCCGAACAACTGCGGATTCACGAGCATGCGGAAGACAAGCTCGCCCATTATGCGAAGCGGGCGATCGACTTCGAGTACCGGTTTCCGTTTGGTTGGAGCGAACTGGAGGGTGTGCACAATCGTACGGATTTCGATCTGTCGCGGCACCAGGAAGCATCGGGAAAGAAGCTCGAGTACGTTGACGCCTCGACGAATTCCCGGTTCGTTCCGTTCGTCATCGAGACGGCGATCGGTCTGAACCGCCTCCTGCTGGCAGTGCTGGCCGATGCGTATCACGAGGAGGAGGTCGAAGGCGAAACCCGGGTGGTACTCCGCCTGAGGCCCTCGCTCGCCCCTACGTCGGTTGCCGTGTTTCCGCTGGTAAAGAAGGACGGTATGCCGGAAATGGCCGAGAAGATTGTGGCCGATCTGCGGCCCGACATGTCCGTGTTCTACGATGCGGCGGGCTCCATCGGCCGTCGCTATCGGCGGCAGGACGAGACGGGAACGCCGTTCTGCGTCACGGTGGACGGGCAGAGTATGGAAGACGGAACCGTGACCGTGCGAGATCGGGATTCGCTTGCACAGGACCGAGTCTCGGCCGACACCCTGCCCGAAGTCCTGCGGGAGCGGCTGACGGATCCGCAGGGCGGGTAGCCTGCGCCCGTGAGCCTTTCCGTCGGGGAGATCCGAGATCGTGCGGAGCGCCTGCACGCCGCCTTGGGCGAGGAAGTGTTCGAGGCTCGGTCGGGTCGCAAGGCCTGGCCCGAGCTGCGGCCGCTATACGCCGCGCAGAGCGTGCTCGAGTTCTCGACGTCCATGCCGGTCATTCAACGGGAGTTGGCCTCCGCCGGGGGCGATGAGTTCCGCTGCCTGGAACGGCTCCTGGGATGGGTGGCGGAGCATCATGTGCGTTCAGCCAACTCGGAGCTGGACGACGAATTCGAGCAATGGGCCGCGAGCGCGACGATGCCCCACGCGGGCAGCCTCATTCCGGTGCGCACTCTGCCGAGCCTCATCGGCGCGACGGAAGACCGCTCGACTCGTCGTACGCTCGAGGCCCTGCATTCCGAAGCCCTGGCCGACGCTCAACCGCTTCAACTGGATCGACTGAATCGCTGGAGGACAGCCTCGGCCGAGCTGGGGTTTGGAGAGTACCGGCAGGCGCTGCAGCGCCTGACAGGCCTGAACGTGGCCGTCGTTCTGCGCGAGGGAAGGCGGTTTGTCGAGGAGACGAACGATGTCTATTTCGACAACCTCGGACTGTATCTGTCGCAGCACCTCGGACTGACGGCCGCCGATGCGGAGGGCCACGACGCCGCGTGGCTGGGCCGCCAGTCCTGGTCGGACGGCAAGTGCAACGAAGCCGCGATCCTGGAATCTCTGGGCAGCGACCTGCGGGACCTTGGCCTGCCCCTCGAGGCAGACGGTCGGATCGAGCTGGCCCTCGAGGCATTTCCGTCACCCGGCATGCGCCCCTGTTGCGCGGCGATCCGGGTTCCGAGTCGGGT
>JAOTWC010000409.1 GCA_029863105.1 Gemmatimonadota bacterium
CGCGCTCGACAGGGTCGCCCTCCTGAACGAGGAGCTCGATCGTCATGCCATCTGACGACTCCCTGGTCGACCGCGCCCTCGGCGTGATGCATGAGCCGGCGGAGGCGTTCCACTCTGCGCTTGCCCGGGCCATAGAAGAGTTGCGCGCGTTTGTCTCCCGGCACCGGATCCCGACCGGCGATCCCGGACAGCTCGCCGCCCTGGAACTCGGCGCGTTCGGCGAGGGTCGCGTCGACCCGACCCGGTTCGCCGAGCTGTCTACGAGACCCGCGGCCGTCGAGTCGCGTGATCTGCACCACGTCGAGCGTGCCCTCGAGACCCTGATCGCCGCAGAAGCCAAGGGCACCGATCTGCTGCGCGCCCGCGTCCCACGCGGGGGGAGTCTGCGGGACGTCGTCTCCCAGGCCCTGGCAGAGACGGGTCGGGTGTTCGGTGTGATCCGCCGGATCGCCCCCGTGCTTGATGGTGGAGGCGAGGTGATCGACGGCGGCAGTCTCCCCCACGGCTACCCCTTCGCCCTGTGGAGCCGCGCCGAGCGCGCTGCCGCACCCCCGCTGTTCGTCGAGGTGGATGGCGCCGACCTGAATGTGGCGGGCCTGTCCGAGTTCCTCGACGGTTCGCAGAAGATTGTCCTGATGGTGCAAGGATCAGCCCCCCCCGCGCCTCTCGCGCAGTTGCTGTCGCCACGGGTGCTGGTGATGCAGACCGCGGATCCGACTGCCCTCGCAAGGGTTGCCGCGATGAACGGACCGGCCGTGGTCGCCCTCGGCACCGACGGCCTCGTGCCGTTCGTTCACGATCCTGCAGCAGGCCGCTGCTATGCCGAGCGTATATCGGTCCAGGATCTGCCCTCCGCGGAAGACCTTCCGAGGGGGGACTTCCGGCAGGCGGAGGACGTCGAGCACCTGCGCGAGCTGGCCACTGCCGGCTCTCCGCCGTCCAACGCCGCGGGCGCCCCCCGGATTGCGCCCGCCCAGGAAATACATGCCGATTCGGTGGATCGCCTGGCGGGATGGCTGCTCGAACAGGCGCAGTTCTCGTCCAGCTCCGCCCAGAACTGAACCATGGATCTCCCCTCACTTCTGACGCCGGTCGCAATTCTGAGTGGGGTAGGCCTCACGTTCGGGACGCTGATCGCATTGGCACACTGGAAGCTCAAGGTGTGGGAGGACCCCAGAATCGACGAGCTTTCCGACATACTGCCCGGAGCGAACTGCGGAGCCTGCGGGTTCGCCGGATGCCGGGCCTTCGCGGAGGCCGCGATCTCCGGACAGGTGGTGCCGGCGGAATGCACCGTGATGGGCTCATTCGAACTGGAAGAATTCGCCGTTACGCTTGGCGTGGAGGCGGGGGAAGTGGAAAAGCGTGTCGCACGGCTGTTGTGCGCCGGGGGATCCAACGTCGCGGTGCAGAAAGCGGACTACTACGGCGTCGAGAGTTGTGCGGCGGCCGTAGCCGTCAGCGGTGGAGGAAAAGGGTGCGCGTGGGGGTGCGTGGGTCTGGCCGACTGCGCCGTATCCTGCACGTTCGACGCCATTCGGATGAATCCGTTCGGGCTTCCCGTGGTCGACCCGGACAAATGTACTGCCTGCAACGACTGCGTTGTCGCCTGTCCTCTGGATTTGTTTGTCCTGATGCCACAGCAGCATCACCTGATTGTACAATGCAGGAATCTCCTCGACGGGGAAGCAGCGACCTCCGTGTGTTCGGCCGCCTGTAACGCCTGTGGCCGGTGCGTGGCGGACGCGGAGCCTGGCCTGATCGCGATGCGCGCGGGCCTGGCCGTTATCGACTACGAGCGCATCGAACTGGAAAACCCCGCCGCGATCGCGCGCTGCCCGACGAATGCCATCGTCTGGGTGGAGGGAGCACAGGTCTTCCCGGGGCTGGAACTGGCCGAAAGCGAAGCAAGATGATCAAGCGAACTCGAGAAACCGCGCCCGAAATGCCGAAGTACCCGGGCATCCTGGAGGCGCTGGACGGAAGCGAGGCGGTCGTAGCGATGGAGACCGCTGCGA
>JAOTWC010000410.1 GCA_029863105.1 Gemmatimonadota bacterium
GTACATCGCCGTGAACCGATCCGCTGACAGTGTTTCGCCCCGCTCGACCACTTCGTGGATCTGCAACTCGAACTCGGCGAACATGCTCTGGCGGAAAAACGTACCACGCAGCCCCTCGAGTTCTCGTCCCAAAAAATACAATCGCTCCTCGTCCGAGTCCGCATCCTGCAGCACGCGATCGAGAAGCAGCGCCTCGTTGTAGGTCGACGCGATCTCCGCCGTGAAGATGGAATAGTCGGCGTTCGCAAACGACTGGGCACGGTTCGCGAGGAAGGAATGCATCGCGTGACCCCACTCGTGAGCAAGCGTCGACACCGAATCGTAATTGTGCTGGTAGTTCATCAGGACGTAGGGGTGCGCATCGTATACGTGCCCGTTCATGTACGCGCCCGACCGTTTTCCAGGCCGCGGTTCCGCGTCCATCCATCGATCGCCGAGGCCTCGCTCCATCGCCGCGGCATACTCCTGCCCCAATGGCCGGACGGAGTCGAGCACCAGGCGTTTCGCCTCATCGATCGTGTAGCTCCGGTCTGACCGTACCAGTGGCGGATAGATGTCGTAATAGTGGAGTTCGCCCAGATCCAGCAGGTGGCGACGCAACCGGAAGTAGCGATGCAGCACGGGCAGATGCCGGCGGGCCTGGGAGATCAGCTGATGATAGACCGTCTCCGGAATCCGGTTGCCGTCAAGGGCACGGGCCAGACAGTTCGGGTACCTGCGTATCCTCGCGTAGAACACGTCCTTCTTGATCTGCGAAAACAGGGTTGCACCACACGTGCGGGCGTACTTCCGCCAAACCTCGAAGAACCGGTCGAACACCAGCTGACGATCGGAGCGCTCCAGTGAGGCCCGGTGCTTCCCGAACGACGATTGATCCAGCCGGACCTTGGAGCCGTCGGAAAGCTCGACGGTGGGCCACGGCAGGTCGGCGTTGGCCAGCATTCCATAGATCGTCTCCGGCGCGTCGGCGATCAGGCCGGCGGACGCCACGATCTCTTCCTCCGCGGCACCAAGCGTGTGCGCCTCGCGCCGGAGAATATCATCCAAGGCATGGCGGTACTGCTGCAGTCCGGGTGTGGACTCGATCCAGGCCTCCAGCGAGCTCCGACCTACGGCGAGCACTTCCGGCTCGAGGAAGCTGGACGCCTCTGACAGTCGCGTGCCCACCAGCTGAGCCCGGCTCTCCATCTCCGCAGTCTCGCCGACGCGCATGTCCTCGTGATACCGCATGGAAGCATACGACGAAGTGGCGTACAGCGTTTTCACCAGGCCGTAGTAGGTGTCGAGACAGGCGGCCAGGATGTCTGCCCCGTCGGCCAGCCGCCCCCGAAAAGCCGCCAGCGTCGGGATTCCAGCTTCGATCCCTTCGAGCGCCTCGAGCCAGGCCTCCGTCGATGCGTAGACGTCATCGAGACGCCACGTGGACTCGGTCACCGGGTGTCTCCCGCACCGAGGGAGCACACGATGTCGAACTCCGCGGACGTCACCGGCTGCACGGACAGCCGGCTCCGTTTCGTGACGACCATGTCCTGAAGGCCGGGAGCGTTCTTGAGGATGTCGAGCGGCACCGGCGAGGCCAGTTTTCGCACGAATTCGATGTCCACCATGAACCAGCGCGGGTCGGCCGCGGTCGCCCGTTCATCGAAATACTTGCTGTCGGGATCCCGCGCGAAAGGATCGGGATAGGCCTCCCGAGCAACACGTGCCTCACCGGTCACACAGGGGGGCTTCGCGTTGCTGTGGTACACCAGGACGCGGTCGCCGACGGCCATGTCGCGCATCAGGTTCCGGGCCTGGTAGTTTCGCACGCCTTCCCAATGCGTTCGTCCGTCCCGAGCGAGGTCATCGATCGAGTAGGTGGTCGGCTCCGTCTTCATCAGCCAGCAGCGGCTCATTCGGCAGGTCTCCCATACAGGAATTGCGAGTGTCGTGGTCGGGTGGCGAGTCACGCCCGCAGAACAGTCTACGCGTCCCGGCGGCTCCGCAAGCGCATTTTCCCCGGCCTTGCCAACGG
>JAOTWC010000411.1 GCA_029863105.1 Gemmatimonadota bacterium
GCGAATCTGCCGGGCGAGATTCCCGGCATCAAATACCCGCCGCTGTATCCCGTGATACTGGCCGGGGCGTCCAGCATACTTCCCGATTATCCGGACAACTTGTCTTATCTCAAGGCGCTGAACGCACTGCTGATCGGAGTGGCCGCGGCGTTCATGTTTCTGTGCTTTGCACGGCCGACTGACGGACTCGTCCGGCAGATGGCCTACGCGATCGCGGCGCTTCTCGCGTTCTCCTCCGCCCAGACGATGTCGCTGGCCACCGTGCTCCTTTCCGAACCGTTGTGGCTGGCCGTGACGATGGGAACGCTTCTCGTCGCCGGCGGCGCTCGGCCTTCCGTCCTGCTGCTCGGATTCGGGGCCGCCGCCTCATTCCTGACGCGAAGCATCGGAATCAGCCTTGTGACGGCGGTCCTGGCGGGGGACTTCGTCAGACGGGGTCCGTGGACAAGCGACCGGATGAAACGCAGTGCCTGGCTCGCTGGGGCGGCGCTGGGGCCGGTCATTGCCTGGTGGACGTGGACAACCGTTCGAATGCCGGACGTGCCCTCTGCGCTTGCCGGCAACTACGGTAACTATGCGTCCTGGTTGGTCGACGACAATTGGCTAGGCAGCACCCTGGATTCGGTGATGGCCCACTGGCCGCCGCTGGTAACCGCGCTGGAGAACCTGTGGATGCCGGAGGCAGCCGTCGGCGCGGCGAATTTCGTGCTCGTCGTGCTGGGCGGGTTCGCGATTCTCGGCTTACTCGGCGTGGGACGGAGGAATCCCGCTCTCGCCCTGTTCCCTCTGATGTATCTCGTCCTCGTGCTCGTGTGGCCGTACGAACCGGACAGGTTCTACTACGCCATCGTTCCGTTGCTGACGATGTGCGTCGTCGAAGGAGGCGCCGAGGTCACGAATCGCCTCCGAGCCGACCTGCCGAAGGTCGGCGTGCCCGTATTCGCTGTGGTTGTGGGCCTGCTGCTGTTCAATAGCGTGCAGTACCAGGTGCGCTCTCATCGTGCTCGCGTGTGGACGAGATTTCAACTGGCCCCCGCCGTCACCTATCGCCCGCTCCTGGAGTGGATCCGCGAGAACACCGAACCGGATGCGGTCGTCGCCTCCGGGCTGGATCCCCTGGTCTACTGGGAGACGGGCCGCAAGGCGGTACCCAATTTCCAGTTTTTCCCCACGGATTACCTTGGCTCGGACGAATCCGACGAAGCGCTCGCCGGTCAGTTCGAACAGCTGCGGGTGCTCAGCGGGGCCCGATGGGTGGCTGTAATTGAGGGCGAAGGAAAGGCCGGGCGCACAATGGCTGCGTTCGCGGCCCGCCACCCGGACAGGGTCCGGGCGGCATTTGAAGCCGAGACAGGTCCGTTCACCGGAATCGTGTACGAAGTGCTCCCACCCGGCGAGGCGTTTCCGACAGCTACTCCACCCAGTCAGCCATGAACAGGTTCGTCTCGCGCGGCAGTTCATTGCCCCGGTTCGAAGCGAACACGAGCTGACTGCCGTCGGAGTTGAACATCGGGAAGCCGTCGAAGTCGCCGCTGAACGTAATCTGTTCCAGGTTCTCACCGTCGGCGTCTATTGCCCACAGATCGAATTCCCTGCCCGCCGGATCGCCCATGTTGGACGAGAAGATCACGCGATCGCCCGATGGAAAGAAGTACGGCCCGAAGTTGGCGGCTCCGTTGTCCGTCAGGCGCAGCTTGTTGGAGCCGTCCGCATCCATCACCCAGATGTCGAGCTGGGAGGGTCGAATCAGGTCCTGGGAGAGTAGACGCGTGTAATCCGCGGTGTCTTCTTCGGTCGTCGGGTGGTAGGCACGATAGACGATCTTCGATCCGTCGGGCGAAAAGAACGGACCCCCGTCATACCCCACGGCATCGGTCAGCCGGGTCACCTCCGAACCATCCGGCCGCATTTTGTAGATGTCCAGGTCTCCGTCGCGCGTGGACGTAAATACGACCCACTGTCCGTCACGCGACAGAGTCGCCTCTGCATCGTACCCTTCCGTGTCGGTCAAC
>JAOTWC010000412.1 GCA_029863105.1 Gemmatimonadota bacterium
AACCGATCCTGCAAAAAGAGTTCGTCAGCCTCCAGGTAATAACTGAACGCCTGGACGTTCTCCGTCGGTCGAAATGATGAACCGCAGGACGTCGACCCGTCGCACAACAGGCCGGCCAGAGCCACGACGAAGGGATCGACGTCAGCATAAACCGAGGTCGTCCGCGCCAGGCGCACATCTTCTGATACGTAATCTCGATCACTACTCCACAGCTGATAGTTCACCTCGATCGAGTCATCCCCGACTGGCTCGATCGTGCAGGTCCCGAGTGTCGATGTGTTCAGCCGGTCCCGGGCGTTCGCGACAGAATCCGACATGGATACGCCGCGCAGGGCCTGCTCCACGGCCCACGCCTCGCTCTGTGCGAAGGGCGTCGGCTTGATCGTCGTAAACCCCTGCAATCCCAGGAAGACGCCGTTGGCCACGTTCCGACCCAGAACACCGTCCGCCTCAACAACTGCCTGACAGGGCAGCAACGCCAGCCGATACGGGCTCGCTGCGGCTCCGGCACCCGAGCCACCACGCACCAGCGACGACAGCCCGAACGCCGTCGCGACGAGGACCAGGCCGCCCCCTGCAACGAGTGTCGCTCGCCGGCCCGGTGAAGTTTCCCGTCGAGCGGCAAGCGACCCGGATCCGTCTGCCCCCCCCGTTGCGCGCAGTGACGACGCGAATTCGGCCATCGACGGAAATCGGGCCGCGGGAGATTTCGATAGGGCTCGTTCAAGGGTTGACTCGACCGCCGCCGGCACGGATGGCCGGGCGTCGCGCAGGGGCGGCACGGGATCCATGACATGCCGACGCAGCACGGCGTCGGGCGTCGGCGCTGCGAACGGAGGTCCGCCGGCGATCATTTCGTAGATCACGCACGCAAGGCTGTACTGATCGCTCGCCCCGTCCAGGCCCTCGTCCGCGAGTCCCTGCTGCGGACTCATGTAGGCGGGCGTACCAACAGACAGGCCGGTACCCGTCAGATTCTCGTCGGCACCCCTGCTGATGGCCCGCGCCACCCCGAAGTCCGCGAGGAGCGCGTGCTCGGGCGTGAGCAGAATGTTGGAGGGTTTGACGTCCCGGTGGACGATCCCCAGGCCGTGGGCGTGGCCCAGCGCTTCCGCCATTTCATCGGCGATCCTGAGCGCATCCTCGATCGGCAGCTCGGGTTCTCGAGCGAGCCGCTCGCGGAGATTCTCACCCTCGACGAACGGCATCGTGTAGTACAACATCCCGTCGCGCTCCCCCGAATCGAGGACGGGAAGGATGTACGGATGGGAGAGACCCGCGGCCATCCGGATTTCCTGCAGGAAGCGCTCGTGACCGATCGCGGATGCCAGGTGGGGCGGCAGGATCTTGACTGCAACCGGCCGATCGTGGCGGCGATCTCGTCCGAGGTAGATGATCGCCATGCCGCCGCGCCCGATTTCCGACTCGATCTCGTAGCTGTCGGCCAGCGCCACACGCACACGCTGAAGGAGCTCGTCCATCGCGTCCCCTCCCATCGGGTTCGGCAATCAGACCGCCGAAAAATAGACCGACAGCTCCGTTGAAGCGACCTCAGGGCCGGGCACCTCCTTCATACTTTGTCATGTACAGCGTCAGTCTGCCCGCCTTCGTAGTTGTCTCTATCTGGACGAGAGCCCGGCGCTCGTCATCCGTCACGTACAGCCGGGCCTTTGCCTCCTTCCGGAACACCGACAGCGCAGGGATTACGGGCTCCACGACGATCGTGTTGAAGCGGCCGGCGGGAACACGCACGGACTCGCGTCCCACTACGCGGAAGATCAGCGGGTTGTCTTCGGGAGAAAAGTATCGGTCGAACTCGTACGTCGCGCCCTCGATCAACGGCAACGTCCGCATCAGATAAAGAGCCGCGACTTCGTCCAGCACCTCGTCGTCAAACTCGTGGCGCCGCCGGCCGCCTTCGACCTCCGAATCCCGCTGTTCGAACGCCATGGACCGGAACGGATGCGATGCGATCCAACTCACCAGACGATCTTCGAACCTGAGCAGC
>JAOTWC010000413.1 GCA_029863105.1 Gemmatimonadota bacterium
AGACCGGCCACGCGCCCCGCCAGATCTGCATCCGTCCAGGCTGCCGTCTCCGCAGGATCGGACCACAACCGCACGAGCCCGTCCATACGGGAGCCGTCGGCTAGTGCCAGGCCGCGGCCCTCCGCCACTTCGGCCGGGTCGAACCGGAGTGTCTGCACATACGCGACGATATCCCAGCGCTCCCGCAGATCGAGCCGATCCTGCCAACTCTCCATCGCCGTGGCCGGGACTCCGAACGACAGCACTTCGAAGTCACGTTGCAGGCTGGCTTCCTCGGACCGTACGAGTGCCGTGAGATCGGCCGGTGGAGGATCGAGATCCTTCCCTTCAACTCCATCGCCCCGGCCTGCGTCACCGTGACACTCCGCACAGTTGATCCGGTAGAGCACGGCTCCTCGCCGGGCCGACAACCTCCCTTCCGGGAAGCGGATTCGGACTGCGTCCCAGGCTTCGGCCACCGCGGCAACGGTAGCGTCCACCAGCGAGGCGAACTCGTCAGGCGAGGCCTTCGCCCCGATCGCAGGAAGCAGTCGCGCGGACACGGCTCGGGCCCGTGTGTCGCTTCCCGGCTGGACGGATGCGGGCAGATCGGCGAGCCGACGAATCGCCTCCGCCGTAAACTCCGATGCCTCCTCGTACTCCGCCGCATTGATGATCCTGCCATCAGCCACGGCATCGACGTACTCGCTTTCCGCGAGTTCCAACAGCGAGATGACCGCGCCGGCTCGATCGGCGGAAGAAGACCGGGACGCTTCCTGGCCGACCGCGGGCGAGGCAACGGCCAGCAGGGATGCGGCCACAAGTAACTGTCTCATCGGAGTCTGTCGCACGGTATCGCCCAGCGCCGGTTGCACGCACGGCGCGGATGAGAGTCATTCTCAACGAGCACATATACTACGGTTCGCGGGCCGCTCCAACAAGTCGATGATTGCCAGGCCCGCGGCTCCGGTTGTACGATTCAAGCATCACCCATTCCAGAGGCGGCGGCTTGTGATTCTCGGTGTTGGAATCGACCAGGTGGACACGACTCGAATCGCCGATCTGTTGGAACGATTCGGGGCGCGGGGCGAACGTCGGTTGTTCACGGACGAAGAACTGCGCCGTTGTGGTGACAGGCCGCGGCCCGATGAGTGCCTCGCGGCGCGGTTTGCCGCGAAGGAAGCTTTCGTCAAAGCGCTCGGCACGGGCCTTCGAGGCATGGCGTGGACGGACATCGAGCTGCGCGGCGCGGAGAATGAGCGGCCGCAGCTGATCCTTCACGGCAACGCCGCCGCCGAATTCGAGCGACTCGGAGGCACCGGTGTGCATGTGAGCCTGACGCACGAGTCGGGCACGGCTTCAGCCGTGGTCCTGCTCGAAGCAGCCGACTGAGGTCAGCCCGCCGGGCGCACGGCAGCGACGAATCCGGCCTCCAGCCGCCGTCCGAAGTCTCCCTCGCCCAGTTCGTCGATCGCCACGCCCCCTCGCGTCTCTGAGGCGTGAATCATCTTCGTTCTTCCGAGGCTGATCCCGACGTGCGAGACGGGGCGGTCGTTCCAGGCAAAGAACCACAGTTCTCCGGGCTCGCCCCTGGTGAACGCATCGCTCGAACCCGGATGCGGTCCCCGCGCGTACTGGTCCCGGCTGTCACGCGGCAGCTGCCGGCCATGAAGCGCGAATACAGCCTGCACGAACCCCGAACAGTCGGTTCCCAGTTCCGTCCGGCCTCCCCACACATAGGGCGTACCGAGCCACCTGGTCGCGGTTCGCGCGATGGCAGCCGGATCCGAGGGGTACAGGTCCCGGCGGTCTGCGTCGGCAATCAGACCACTGGGATCTGACGGGCTCGCGCGGCGACCATCCGGCAGTTGAACCGCACCCGGACCGTCGGAGGTGAGACGCGCACCCCACGGCGCATACCGCGGCGGCGCAGCCTCGCCGGCCATGGGCGTGAGAACCGTACCGAGGCTCGTGAGGTCGGCCCCGGCATTCCAGTCGGCGGCCTCGGCGTCGCTGCACTCGCGGAGA
>JAOTWC010000414.1 GCA_029863105.1 Gemmatimonadota bacterium
CGTTCGCTCGATTCCCAGCAGCGCATTGAACAGACTGGACTTGCCGGCATTTGGGCGTCCGGCGATCACGCTCAGCGCCCCCTCTCGCAGCAGCTCGCCCTCCGGGGCAAGGCGCAGCATTCGCTCGAGGCTCGCCGACAGAGCCTCGGCCGCCCCCCGGATCCGATCCCTGTCCACCGGCCCGTCGTCCTCGTCCGGAAAGTCGATGTCGTACATGATCAGGGCTTGAAGGTCGAGGACTCCGCGGCGCAGCTCCTCGATCCGCTCCGACAGGCCACGCTCAAGAGAGAACAGCGCCGCACGACGCAACCTCGGTGACCGCGCATCGATCAGGTCGAGGGTCGCTTCGACCTGCAACAGATCCAGTTTGCCGTTCAGGTAGGCCTGGCGCGTGAACTCACCCGGCTCCGCCGGGCGCGCCCCGGCGGCGCACACGGCGTCGAGAAGTGTTGCCGGGACGATGGCGCCGCCGTGCGACGACAGTTCCAGCATATGCTCGCCCGTGTACGAAGCGGGAGCCGGGTAGAAGGTTGCGAGGACACGGTCGATTCCGTCTCCCGTCGTCGGATGCCGGACGCGCCGCAAACTGGACCGCCGCGGTTCCAGGACACCCAGGTCGAGCGCCTCGGCGATGGACCCGGCCAGCGGTCCGCTGACCCGCACCACAGCGACCGCGGCTCGTCCCGGCGCTGTGGAAACAGCTGCTATCGTGTCTGTCGAACCAGCGACCGTCATCAACTCCCCGTGCAAACGAGCCTAGCCTCCACGACCTCCGGTTTTCCGGGTTCCGCGCGTCTTGCTTTTGTTCGGCGCCGCAGGCGTCGCAGGTTTCGGCTGATTGAGATTGGCCGCCTTCCGCTCGCGTGCCAGGTAGAGTTGCTGCGGAAGAGAAGCGAGGTTGCTTGTCGTGTAGTACAGGTTCAACCCGGATGGGAAGTTGGCGAACAGGAACGTCATGAAGATCGGCATCGCCCACATCATCATCTTCATCTGCGAGTTGGCGACCGTCATGCTCCGCTGCCCGATCCATTGCAGGAGGAACATCGACGCCCCCATCACGACCGGGATGATGTACAGCGGATCTTTCAGCGACAGGTCCGGCAGCCAGAAGAACGGGACTCCGCGAAATTCGATCGTCCCCTGGAACACGAAAAACAGGGTGAACAGAATCGGCATGGGTACGAGCATCGGCAAACAACCGGCCAGCGGGTTGACGCCTTCTTCTTTGTAGACCCGCATCATCTCCTGCTGCATCTTCTGCGGATCGTCCTTGTGGCGCTCCCTGATCTCCTGCACGATCGGCTGCACGCGCATCTGCCCGATTTGCGCACGCATCGACTTCTGATACAACGGGAACAGGACCACGCGCATCAGGACGCCGAACAGAATCAGTACCCATCCGTACGCCAGCGACAGACGGATGTGGAGCCAGACGAGGATCGGCATCACGATCGCGACGAGAGGCCGGCTCACGGGCTGCAGCCATCGATAGCCGTAGGAGTTGACGTCCTGCAACTGCTGCCCGATCAAGTTGAGACGACCGTAGTCCTGAGGGCCCATGTACACACTGAACGCGAACCCGCCGCTTCCTGCGGGAACCGGCAGCATGGTTCGAACGACCGCCGCGAATTCCTCAGGCAGGTCCTGGACTGTCGCGCCGCCAAACATCGGGCCCCCTTCGGGAGCAACAGCCGCCAACAGGAAATACTTGCTCTTCACTGCGACCCACTGGAATGGTCCTCCCGGAACGAGGAGGCCTTCGCCGTCCGACAGGTCCCCGAATTTCAGGACTTCGACGCCGTTTTCCTGTCCTTTGGTCACGACGGCGAACTTTCCGTGATCCTCCTTCGGGTTCTTCTCGTTGGTGCGCAGGCCCGAGCCGAGAGACGTGACGATCGCATACCCCCGGCCCTCCAGGCCTTCGAGACGACCGGTCACATTCACGAGGTAGGCATCGTGCCGGAAATGATACGCCAGCACGAGTCGTGCTGCGCTGCCCG
>JAOTWC010000052.1 GCA_029863105.1 Gemmatimonadota bacterium
CACGGGATCGGGCAAGAGCCAGACCAGCCGGTACGTCGCTTCCATACTCAGTGGGTGGAACAAACGGGTCGTCGTGATTCGCCACCCCATGCCTTACGGCGATCTGGTCAAGCAGGCGGTGCAGCGGTTCGCGGACTACGACGACCTTGAGAAACACGATGTCACGATCGAAGAGCGGGAGGAATACGAGCCGCACATCGCGGCGGGCCGGGTAGTCTACGCTGGTGTCGATTACCAGAAGATCATCGAGCAGGCCGAGCAGGAAGCCGACGTCATCATCTGGGACGGTGGCAACAACGATCTGCCCTTCTGCCGGCCAACGTACCATGTCGTAGTGGTGGATCCCCACCGGCCGGGGCACGCGGCCCGGTACCATCCCGGCGAAACCAACGTCCGCATGGCGGATTGTATCATCATCAACAAGATGGACACCGCTGCGCCGGACCAGGTTGAGGCGGTTCGGGCGACGGTCATGGGTCTCAACTCCCGGGCCAGCATTGTCGAGGCCGACAGCCCGATTGCCGTGGAAGACGCCGAACAAATTCGGGGTAAGAAGGTTCTCGTCGTGGAGGACGGACCCACTCTAACCCATGGCGGCATGGCGTTCGGCGCGGGTTGGGTGGCCGCTCGGCAGCACGGGGCAGCCGAGATCATCGACCCTCGTCCCTATGCCGTCGGCTCCATCGCCCGCACGTACGAGGCGTATCCCACCACGGGCGCCGTCCTTCCGGCGATGGGGTATGGTGAACAACAGACGGCGGAACTGGGACAGACCATCAACAACTCTCCGGCGGACCTCGTCATCATCGGCACGCCGATTGACCTGACGCGCGTAGTGGATATCGACAAGCCGTCAGTGCGAGTGCGCTACGATCTCCGCGAACGCGGCGGGCCGAGGCTGGAGGGATTGCTGCGCGCGGCACTGAAGTAGGCGTCCGGACAGACGTCCGGTTACGGGTTCACCGGCCGGATCTCGAACTCGCTCACGTTGGCCCGGTCGGACATCCGTACCGCGTGCAGGATCATCTCCGCCACGTCCTGCGCCCGCAGAGCTTTGTCGGCATCCGGCTCGAATTGATCGACGCTGTCGAAGAACGGTGTCATCACCGTTCCGGGGCAGACGGTCAGCACTCGAATGCCGTGCCGTCGCAGATCCAGCATCATGGATTTCGACATGCCGATCACCGCGTGCTTTGAGGCCGAATAGATCGCCCCTCCGGCGAACGCATTCTTACCCGCCAGCGAGGCGACGTTGACGATCACGCCGCTCCCCTGCTCGGCCATCGCGGGCGCAAACGCCCGGGCGCACATGAACAAACCCCTGACATTGACGGCGAACACACGGTCGTAGTCTGCGACGTCGAGATCCAACAGGTTGCCGAAAATCCCGATTCCGGCGTTGTTGACCAACACGTCGGCTCCGCCCCAGGCACTCTTCACCGCCCTGACGAGCGACTCGACATCTCCCTCCCGCGTTACGTCCACCTGCCAGGACAGGATCTCGGCCCCCGTGATCCGCAGGTCCGCCACCGCAGCCTCGAGATGCTCCGCGGTGCGTGCGCATATCGCGACCCGTGCGCCGGCCGAGGCAAGCTGGCGCGCCGTCTCGAGACCGATGCCTGTGCTTCCGCCGGTTACGACACAACGACTTCCCTCGATGATCACTCGGGTGCCTCCTCTGGCTGGTCGGTCGCGGGGAGCGGCGATTCGGATGAATGATCGTGAATCACGAGCCACCCGCCACCCACGCGCCGAAGCACGATCGTGAACCAACCGGTGGAGGTTACCTGGCCTCCGCGGTGCAGCACGTAGCGCGCCGTTGCGAGACCGATCAACGGAGGCAGTTGCCGGACAGTCAGATCTTCGAAACGGAGACTGTCGCGGGGGCCCCCGGGGGCGAAAGCCGCTGCGTAGCCGGTCTTGATCGATTCACGACCGTAGACCGGTCCGTCGAAGGTCATGAACGAGGTGGTCGGGGCATCCGCGTAGATGGCCATGAATGCCTCCAGATCCCCGTCGTTCCATGCGCCCGCCGAACCTTCGAGCATCGCGGCGACGGAGGACTCCAGACCGCTGCCCTCGTCCTCCCCCACTTCGAAACTGCACGCCGCGACAACCACGCCGACGATCAGGAGAATCGCAGTGGCTGACATCCGTCCGAAAATTAGGCGCATGCTGGCTCCGTGCTGCAGCGGATGGTGAGACGCGGTCTGCCTCGGTATCGTGCCCAATGTGCCGCCGAGAACGAGTTGTGACAACGTTGGAGTTCATGACCCTCTGGGTCGTTGTCGTGGCGCGCAGCTTCGCGTTTGGTGACTTCTCCAACAACGAACTCGACGTCCTGCCGGTCGCCTATCAGTTCGTAAACCAGGGATGGCTGCCCGGAGACTGGTACCTGAACCTGGCGACGGCCTACCGGGGTCCGTTCAACGCACTGGCCGGGCCGTTGGCGGCCGCATTCGGATTCAAGGGCGCGGCGATCATCGGCCGCCTCATCGTCCACACCCTGTTCGCCTCGGCAGCCTTGGTGTTTCTGCGCACGTTTCGGATCCGGTTTGCGATCGGCCTGCTGTTTCTGCTGCTGTTTCTGAACAACCAGTCGCTGGTCGCGTTGGAACGAATGACCGGCGGCTTCGAGGCGAAGACCGTCGCGTGGCCGTTTGTCCTCCTGTCCATCGCCGCCCTCGCACGCCGTCGGTGGCCCGCTGCGTTCGCGGCTGCCGGGATCGCCCTCTCGTTCCATGTTCTCGTCGGCCTGTATGCCCTTGCATGCGCCGCCGGAGCGGTGCTGCTTACCCGCGGGACACAGCTTCCGCGGTGGCGCGAACTCAGGCATGTATGGGTGTTCTGCCTCACCGGTGCCTGGGGGCTTTACGCCGTACTTCAGCACCTGGTGGGCGGAGAAGGCGGCGGAGATGGCTGGATGATCTACGTGGCGTTTCGGGTGCCGCACCACGTGCTGCCCGACGCATGGATGGGCGGCCTGTGGATCGCCAAGCTGATCGTCGGGAGCGCCCTGGTCGGCGCCGTCTACCTGAGGATCACCAGTCAGCGGATGCGGTTTCTCGCTGCGTATGCGCTGTGCAGCGTCGGTCTGTTCGGCATCGGCCTCCTGTTCAGCGTGCTGGACAAGACCGACCTGCTCCGGTTCTACTGGTTCAGGTTCCCCGACTCGATACTGCCGTTCGTTTCGCTGATGATCGTTGCGTACGGCGCGAGCCGTGGACTCGATACCTGGTCCGATGCGCGAAGACGTCTGGCGCACGGTCTGGAGGTCGCCCTGGTCGGTGTCCTGACCGTCCTGTCGGCTGCCGAGATCGCACCGGGCATTCCCAGCCTCCGCCCGACGGTCAGGTGGGCCGACTCGGCCCAGGCTCCGATGTACGACTGGATCGCCCGGAACACGCCGCGCGACGCGGTGTTTCTGATCGACCCGTCCGAGGAAACGTTCTACGTCCGGGCGGAGCGGTCGCCGTTCGTATCCTACAAACATGCTCCCCAGTCGGCGCCGGACGTGCGTGAATGGTATGACCGCCTGACTGCCGCCAACGGCGGCCGGACGCCCGCGGGGTTCGGATTGCGCGCTGCCCGGCGCATCGGCGACCAGCTCGACGAATTGGACGCGGCGCAGCTGGAGCAGATCCGGGACCGATTCGGCGTTAACTTCTACGTTGCTCGATCCGAAAGGCAGCTGCCCTTCCGGGTTGAGCATCGGATCGACGGAACGACGCTGTATCGGTTGAATTTGAAGTGAACGAAACCGCGCCGGTTCTATGTCAGATGGCGCTTGAAGTGATCGGCAGTGAGCGCCAGGGCGACGGAGAGTTCCGGTGAGGGGCCGGCAAACGGATGGCCCACCTCAAACGTGTGGCCGGCACCCTCGATGAATTCCAGCCGGGCGCGATGTCCGGCCCGTGCCAGGTGGCGAGCGTCTTCGGACGGGACCGTCGCGTCCTCCGTGCCGTGAACGACAAGCAGGGGAATCCGGCTGCGACGCAGCGAGGACTCCAGGTCGAAGCGCTCACCGTCCGTATTCAGGTCGTCCACGACATCCCGGTACAGGGGGAGCACGTCCCCCGTGCGAGCGTTGGTAACCTCTACGAATCCGCCTGGCTCGACTCCCTCAAACAGCTCCGCATAGCGAGCCGGTGACGCGATCGCCGCCCAGGTCACCAGTGCGAACACGTCCGGGCGCTCTGCGCTGAGGATCGCGGCGACGCCCCCGCGACTGTGTCCCAGAACACCGAAGCGGCACGCACCCGCAAAGGACAGATCACCGAGTCGACCCTCCGCCAGGCCACCGAGGACGGCATCCAGATCTGCACATTCCCGGCTGAACGTATTATGCCCGAAGGCATCCCGTTCGGAGAACGACTCGAGGTCTTCACCGACACCGCTTCCGCTGAAATTGAACGCGACGACCGGACAGCCGAGCCGCGTCGCGAGCGTTTCACTGGCGAATGGAAAGAAGCCCCAGTCTTTGAACCCCTTGAAGCCGTGACACACTACGATGGCGGCGTCGGGGAGCGTGGCGACCGAAGGCGTCCACAGGTCACCACGAATCACGGCTCGAGGCCGGGGTTCGAGGCGAAACGGCGTGCGCGTCGTATCCCCCAATGTCAGGCGACGAAGTCGGACACGTTGATCCCGTAGCGCTGCGGGTTGGCGGAGCGCGCGATCGACCGCACGAAATGACCGGTCGCGGGGTCGACTTCCGTGAGGTCGCGGATCGGTCCGTCTCCGATTCGCTTTCCCTCCCGCGTCGCTACGATCCGAACCAGCGGGCGCGAAAGAGCATTGGGATTCGAACTTGGCGCGACGACCACTCCCAGTTCTCCGGTATCCAGAATCGTCACAGTGGCCACGGGATAGACGCCCATCATCGTGGTGAAGGCACGCGCCAGGACTCCGTCATACAGGTTTCCGTCGTTGTGGAGCAACTGCCGGATCGCCTCGTCTGGCGAGCACGGACTGAACTGCCTGCCGTGGTTGGAGATGGCGGCATCGTAAGCCTCGGTGATCGCGATAATCCGCGCAAACAGACCCTGCCGGCGACGCCGAATCACACGCGGATACCCGTTCAGGTGCGCGCCCATGTGGTGCTCGTATATGGAGAGCATCGCACGGTAGGGGGGATCCTCGAAGCCCTCCATATCGAACATGATCAACAATCCGAAATCCGGATGCTGACTGACGAGGCGCCATTCCTCGTCCGTAAGGAACGCCTGCTTGTTCAGAACCGACGTGGGAATCAGGACCTTGCCGATGTCGTGAAACAACGCCGCGAATCCGAGCTCGAACAACTGCTGTTTGCCAAATCCGAGGTGCTGGCCGAGAGCCACCGAGAGGATGGCCACGTTGACGGCGTGAATCAGGGAGTGATCGTCGTAGTCGCGCAACGTGAGCATCCCCATCATCGTCGACCGGTCCTTCAACACCTGGTCGACCACGCGGAGTACAGCGCGCTCAGCCCGCTGGGCCCCGACTGCCTTGCCCAGTACCAGGCCGTTCATCGTCTCACGCGCCACCTGAACCGAATACGCGTAGGTCCGCCGGGCGGCCTCGATCCCGTCCGAGTCTTCCCCGCCGCTGAACAGGGCGGTCGACGGACCGACGACTATTCGGTGTACGCCGGCATCGCTGAGTCTCGCCTGGAAAGCCTCGAGGGGTTGAATTCCCGGTCGGGTGGCTGAGGTCAGCCCCGTGAGAAACGCCACCCAGTCGTCTGTGCGGACACGCGGCAGGAACTCAATCCGTCCGATCCCGTGGCTGCGGAGTGCTTCGCGCAGCGCCGAGAGAGCCGCGTAGTCGGCGAGATCGAGTCGTACCTGGATATCGTTAACGAACATGTAGTTGCCGGCCACCCAGACAGCGAGTCCGCCTTCGCGCTCGAATATCTCGGTCACCCGCGACTGCAGTTCCGTCAGTGAGCGTCCGACGATTTCATTCTCGATCGGATACAGCTGGAGAGCCTTCGCGGCGTCGTACATTGCCGTGAGAACGCCCGTGCTGACTCCGTGTTGTGGTTCCGTAGTGCTCATTCGTCGACTCCGTCCGGCAGCGTTCCGACATTCTGTTCGAGATGCCTGAGGCAAAGGCTGACTGCGCTCGCAACGGTCGAATTGCGATCAGCCTTCGCCCGGTTCAATTCGGTGGCCGCCTCCGGGGTTCCGACGACGGCAAGCGCGCGCGCCGCTCCCGCGCGCACAATCGCAGCGTGCTTGCCGCCCCAGCGCCCCCGTCCATTCAACAACTCGGAAAGTTCGGGAACCGCCTCTTCCGGCCCGGCAGCGACGAGCGCCCTGAGAAACGCCGCCTGTTCGGCCTCGTCGCGACCGGCGAACCCTCGGCTCGCTATGCGGCGTCGGAGTTCGCGTGCGGCCCCGTGGGGAGCGAGCCGCGTGATGGCTTCGAGGGCCGCCTTGCGCACGGTCCAATCCTCGTCGTCGAGGGCTGTGAGGACGGTGGTGGTCGCGACCTCATCTGCCGGCATGAAACCCAACGCCTCAATGCCGGCGCGGCGCGCCACGGATTCAGGTCGGTTGGCGAGACCAACAAGGTCCGCTGCCGCAGCGGAAAACCCCAGACGCGCGATGATTCTGGCCGCTTCCGCAGCCAGCACCGGATCCTCCGCCGACGTGAGCTCACGGAGCCTGTCGGGGAACCGCGCCACGAGATCGGCGAGAGCCTGTTCGATCTGCTCCCGCAACGAGAAATCGGTCATCGCGGGAAGTGCCCGGACCAGCGTAGGGATCGCCTCCGCCTGCAAGGCTCCGAGCAGAGCATCCAGCTCATGTTGTGCCGGACGGCTCCCGTTCCCCTCGTCCTCCGCGCTGACGAGGTCTGCCATTGCTTCGCTCATGTCACGAAGCAGCGAGAGGACCAGTTCCTGGGTATCCTGCTCACCCGTCTTGTTCGCCAACAACTGCAACTCATTGACAATGAGCGACACCGTGGCGAAGTCCGGCACGCTCAACAGGTCAGGGAGCAGTTTCCTGAGCACGTCGACGACCTGTCGCCTCCGTTCCTGGTCCCGCATTTCGAACTGATCCAGCAGCGCCAGCGTGACGTCGTGCGCAAGCGGCCGCTCGAGTTCCAGATCCATTTCGCGTTGCAGGTAGCCCTGGTCGGCTTCGGAGAGGAGGATCGCGTTGAACCCGTCGTCGATCTCGGCGGTTACGGGTCCCGCGCTGACTACCCGCTCGATCTCCGTCATGTCGGCGATCGTCTCACCTGCGCCCGCGTTCCGGTTCCCCGCGGGTATGTCGAGGCTCCCGTCTTCGCCCGCATCCACGTACTCGATGCGCACGAACGAAAAATCCCGATGCCAGAGGGTAGCCAGCAGGTCCGACGACCGTCCACGCCTCTGATTGGCGAGTATGTCCACGAATTCGCGCAATTCGCCCTGCTCGCAGCCCGGCAGCAGGACCAGGGTGCGAAGACCGTCCCGGAAGAACATGAAGGCCAGGTTGTCGTGCCCGATCGGCTCGTCGTAGACGGCGAATTCACGCCAGATGAGCCGGCCCTCGTCGATCGTCAGGGTGATGTGGGGTACCAGTTCCCAGAGGTCGTGAAGCTTGTCCAGGACCGTTCCGTGGAAGCGCTCGATCAGTTGATTGCCGCGTGTATATGCAAGCCGGGTGCGGTAATCCTTCAAGAATGCTACGACGAATTCTTCAATCCGGCGCGCGGTTTCGCGGTCGTGATCGTCACCTGCCGCAATCGAGCCTCCGGACTCCAGGTTCGCAGCTTTCTGATCCTGAAGATTGCTCATTCCGTGATCCGCAAAGGGTGTCCCGCTGGCTACTCGTCGGGGCTGCGCCTCCGCATCGGCTCCCAGCGAGTTTCTTTCGTGCCCGCTACGGTATTCACGTATCGTGCCAGCGTGAACAACAGGTCGGAAAGACGGTTCATGTAAGGCACGACTGCATCGCCGAGCTCGGGATGTACCTCGAGGAGGGGAGTGATCGCCCGCTCCGCCCTTCTGCATACCGTGCGGGCCACGTGCAGATGCGCTCCGGCTATCGATCCGCCGGGAAGTATGAACGCATCCAGCGGTTCGAGATCCGCATCCAACCTGTCGATCCAGTCTTCCAGGTCGGTTACTCTGCGCGGCGGCAGTTCGGGCAGGGTCTGGCGTTGTCGCGCGCGCTCCGGGTCAGCCGCGGCGAGCAGCGCCCCGATCGTGAGCAGGTCCGACTGGACTTCTCGAAGACCGGCCGCCTCAGACCCCTCGGGATCGACCGCGATGGCCACGCCCAGCGCGGCGCTGAGCTCGTCCACCGTCCCATAGGCAGCCACCCGTTCGTCATGCTTGGGCACGGGAACACCTCCGTACAGTCGGGTTTCCCCTCGATCACCCGTCTTCGTGTAGATCTTCAAGGAGTTGAGCCAGAATACACGCCGTACAGGACGCCGACCGACCGCAGATCACGCCGTGACAGGTTCAGATTCCTGTTCCCGGGATGCATGGCATCCGCCGGGTTCTCGCTGTGGGGCAGTCCCACGACGTGCCCGACTTCGTGCAATGCGACAAGCCGGATGAACTCGTCGCTCATCCGTACACCGTCCGAGTGAGAGTTTGCCAGAACTACGGTCACATGGTCGATGAACCCGGCTGCGTCCAACCGGCGATGCGTAGACCCGGCCTGCGGGGTCGAGAATTTCTGGATCCACCGGAACTCGACATCCGACTGTTCCGGGTCGTCTACCGTCTCGAAGCGCAGCGGCGCCGGTGAATCCCGCTGCCATATCCGGAGGGCTCTTCGTGTTTCCTCCCAGAACTCCGGGCGTT
>JAOTWC010000053.1 GCA_029863105.1 Gemmatimonadota bacterium
GCATCTTTGATCGGGCCGGTCTCGGGGGTCACGATTGTCAACCCGGAGCAGGCATTGTTCACGTTGCAGGAGGAGCCGCCGGAGAATCGGCCGCTCAACCTGGATTTCTGGGTTAATCGGGGGCGCGGATTTGTCGCGGCGGAGCTGCATGACAAGCCTGAGGACCTTCCCGTCGACCTCATCCGGATCGACTCGATCTACAATCCGGTTCTGCGAGCGAATTTCGTGGTGCAGGAGACCCGGGTCGGCCAGCGGACTGACTTCGATCGGCTGACTATCGAGGTAGAGACCGATGGGTCGATAGAACCCGGCGATGCGCTCGCCTATGCGGCCGAGCTCGGCCAGATACAGTTGGGTTATCTGCTGTCGTTCGGATCGGCCGGAAGCAACGGCCAGCCCATCGGCGTGAGTCCTGCGATCGGCGGACGGAGGCCGTTGTCCGCCGAATTGCGCGACCTGCTCGAGTCGGAGCTGGCGGACTTCGACGGCATTTCGATCCGCTCCCGAAATAACCTCGACAAGGCGGGTGTCCATACGCTGTTTGATCTGGTGACCATGACCCGCGACGATGTGTTGAACGTCCCGAGTTTCGGTGAGAAGTCACTGGACGAGGTGGCGGAGGTCGTGGCCCTGAACGGGTTGCAGTTCGGAATGCGCCTGCAACGGGACGATACCGGCGTGTTGTGGGTTTTGGACGACGAAGAAGGCGCTGCGGGAGCCACCGATGAGGCATAGAAAGAAGGGTCGCGCACTCAGTCGCTCGGCCAGCCACCGGAAGGCGATGCTGCGGAACATGGCCACGAGCCTGATCGTCCATGAACGGATTCGCACGACCGAAGCGAAGGCCAAGGAGCTCAGGCCGGTCGTCGAAAGACTGATCACTCTCGGAAGGGTGGACGACCTGCACAGTCGCCGTCAGGCGCGGCGGATGATCGAGGATCGGGCGGCACTGCAGAAGCTGTTCGATGACGTGGGACCGCGGTTCAAGGAGCGACCCGGCGGATATACGCGTATTCTGAAGCTGGGGACCCGAAAGGGCGACGGCGCTGAAGTGGCGATCATCGAGTTCACAGACTGAGCGTATCGAGGAAGCTGCGGCCGATGGCCGGGAAAGGGAATATGCCGATGTCCGGTTCCAGGGGAGCATCGCTTTGGCTGTCGATCTTGTCCGTACTCCTCGTCGCGGGGTTTCTGTACTGGCTGACCCTGCAGGCGCAGGCCATCGAAAACGAGGTCCCGGTCGTTACAGACGACGCTCCGGCGGAGCTGATGGATTTTATCCCGGCCCAGCTTGCCGCCGAGCCGGGAAGCGTGGTGGGACAGGAGGGAGTGCTGCGTGACATAGGTGTTGCAGCGAGACTGGGACGTGGCGTGATCACGGTTGACCTGGACGGCACTGCGACCTACCCGATCCTGCTGTCCTCCGATCTGATTCAGCGCGGGACGCAGATCATACGGGGAGACCGCGTGACAGCGTACGGCCGCGCCTACACGCTGAACGATTCCATACGCGCGGTCTGGGTCAGGCAGTCTGCCGTAGATGCCGCGAACGAGACCGCGATTCCGATGTCGACCAGCTTTGTGCTGGCCGACTCGATAACATCCAACTGATCACGACGGCAAGATGGCTAACTTCTGCTACGTATGTAACAAGGGCCCGACCTCGGGGAATCGCGTGAGCAACGCGAACAACCGGGTAAAGAGACGGTTCATGCCCAATCTGCAGTCCATTCACATTCTGGACGCCGGCCGGCGCACGAAGGTTCGCGTGTGTACACGCTGCATCAAGGCGGGCAAGGTTACGAAAGCGCCCTGACGTCACAGGAGATAGTCCGGGGCGGAACCCTGGCTGATCGACGTCCCGGAAGGCTCTGCCATGATGCGGAGCCTTTGTCGTACCGGTCCTATCAACACGTGCGGAGGCGTGGAACGTGAAAGTCCTCGTCACTGGCGCCGACGGCTTCGTTGGGGAGCATCTCGTCGAGGAGCTCCTCGGGGTCGGCCATGATGTCGCCGCATCGACGCTCACTCTGCCCCCGACGCGGGACACGCTCAGCGTCGATCAGCTGGCCGCCGCCGAATGGAAAGCTGCGGACGTCAGAGACCACGACGCGCTGTACCGGCTGATTTCGGTCGTGCGCCCGGACCAGATCTACCATCTGGCCGGGTTCGCATCTGGGGCGCTGGCACGCGACCAGGCGGCCAAGGCGATGGAAGTGAATGCCGGCGGCACGGTCAATCTGTGTGAAGCGGTCGTGGCCGTGCGGGATGAGTTCCCGGGATTCAATCCCCGAATCCTGGTTATGGGATCCGGAGATTCCTACGGAGACGCGGCTCTCGAAGACGTGCCGCTCGCCGAAGGTCTGGGACTGCGACCGGTATCGACATACGGTCTCTCGAAAGCAGCCCAGGAATTGGCCGCCCACACCTATCGGCGGGCACGAGCCCTGCGGGTGCTCGTCGTCCGGAGTTTCAATCTCGTGGGGCCGGGACAGGCACCTCATTTCGTCGTGCCCGATTTTTGCAACCAGGCGGCGAGAATCGCGTGTGGACGGGAGCGTGAACAGGTCATGCACGTCGGGAATCTAGACGTCGAACGCGATTTCACGGATGTGCGCGATGGAGTCCGAGCCTTCCGCATGGTGATGGATTTGGAGAAGCCGGCGGCAGCCTACAACGTCGCGAGCGGCCTTTCAGTCCCGATTCGGAGGATTCTGGACTGGATTCTCGACGAGGCCGGGGTAAAACCCGAAATCGTATGTGATCCGTCTCGCTGCCGTCCCGGCGAGATCTCACGAATTCGCGGCGATGCAGCGCGGATTCGAAGCGAGACCGGCTGGGCGCCGGAACGAGATATCGAGGCATCCGTGCGCGAGGTGTACCGGTGGATCGCACGCAGGTATGTGAGCACGCACGACGCGGCGAGTCCAGACAGCGAGGGTATGTCCGAATGAACGTCACGGTCATCGGAAGCGGTTATGTGGGGCTCGTAGTCGGTGCCTGCCTGGCGGAAACCGGCAATCGGGTCAGGTGCGCCGACATCGACGCCGAAAAAGTCGCCCGGCTGAACGCCGGTGACATACCGATCTACGAACCCGGTCTCGATCGGATGATATCCCGCAACCTGGCGGAGGGACGACTGGAGTTTACCACCGAGGTAGGTTCCGCGGTCACGAGTGCGCGCGTGGTGTTCATTGCCGTTGGCACGCCGCCCGATGAAGACGGCTCTGCTGACCTTCAGCATGTGTTGGACGTCGCCGGAGTCATCGGACGACACATGGTGGACGAGAAGATCGTCATCACCAAGAGCACCGTGCCGGTCGGCACAGCTGGAAAGGTGCGGTTGGAGATCGAACGGCACACGAACCAGTCGTTTCAGGTTTGCTCGAATCCGGAGTTTCTCAAAGAAGGAGCTGCTGTCGATGACTTCATGCGTCCGGATCGAGTCGTCTGCGGCATCGAGAGTGAGGAAGCAAGACCGATTCTAGAGGAGCTCTACGAGCCGTTCGTCCGGAGTGGAAAACCGCTGATCTTCATGGATATCGCTTCGGCGGAACTCACGAAGTACGCGGCCAACGGGATGCTCGCGACCCGCATCAGCTTCATGAACCAGATCGCCCTGTTGTGCGAGGTAGCGGGCGCAGATGTGAACTTGATCCGCAAGGGGATCGGTTCGGACGGGCGGATCGGACCGGCCTTCCTGTATGCCGGGGCCGGCTATGGCGGGTCCTGCTTCCCGAAGGACGTCCGGGCGCTGATCCGTACGGGCGAGGACATGGGTGTGGATCTGTCGATTCTCCGGAAAGTGCATGAGTCGAACGAACGTCAAAAGAAGTTGATCGGCGAGAAGGTTAGAGCGCGGTTCGGAGAAGACTTGAGTGACCGGCGCTTCGGCGTGTGGGGACTTGCTTTCAAACCCGAGACGGACGACATGCGCGAGGCGGCTTCCGTGGTGATCGTCGAAGGACTGCTGGCGGCCGGTGCGGCAGTGACAGTACATGATCCTGTGGCCCTTGACGTTGCTCGCGAGTGGCATTTCGGAGACCGTGTCGAATACGCCTCTGACGAGTACGCGGCGTGTGAGGGCGCCGACGCACTAATCGTGGCCACCGAATGGCACCAGTACCGTCGTCCGGACTGGGCGCGCATATTGTCGAGCCTGCGAACACCAATCGTGTTTGATGGGCGCAACCTGTTTCGGCCGGATCGCATGCGGGATGCTGGATTCGAATACTACTCGATTGGCAGGGAGCAGATTCAGTGAGGATCCTGATCACCGGCGCGGCCGGGTTTCTGGGCTCGCATCTAACCGACCGGTTTTTGTCGGAAGGGCACTCTGTGGTCGGGGTCGACAATTTGATTACCGGGAGTGCGGACAATATCGCACATCTGTCCTCTGAGTCGCGCTTCGAATTCATCGAGCATGACGTAACGCAATACATAGATGTCACCGGGGAGCTTGACGGAGTGCTGCATTTCGCCTCACCGGCGAGTCCCGTCGACTATCTCGAGTTGCCGATTCAAACCTTGAAGGTGGGCAGCCTTGGCACGCACAACGCACTCGGCCTGGCCATGGCGAAACAGGCGAGGTTCCTGCTTGCTTCCACGTCCGAGGTGTACGGCGATCCGCTGGTTCATCCGCAACCGGAGAACTACTGGGGCAACGTCAACCCCATCGGACCACGGGGCGTATACGACGAAGCGAAGCGATTCGCCGAAGCGATGACGATGGCGTACCACCGGTACCACAACCTGGATACGCGGATCGTTCGCATCTTCAATACGTACGGTCCTCGCATGCGACCGTATGACGGCCGTGTCGTCTCCAATTTCATTGTGCAGGCCTTGCTGGGGAGTGAGTTGACGGTGTACGGCGAAGGCGGCCAGTCTCGGAGTTTCTGCTACGTGACGGACGAAGTCGAGGGCATATTTCGCCTGTTCGCCAGCTCGGAGCACAACCCGGTGAACATCGGGAATCCTACTGAGTACACGATTCTTCAGCTCGCCGAAATGGTGCTCGAAGCCGTCGGGTCGAACGCTGGAGTGCGGCATGTGCCGTTGCCGACCGACGACCCCAAGGTTCGCCAACCGGACATCACGCGGGCACGTGAAATCCTCCATTGGAGCGCGAAGGTGGCCCTGAGCGAGGGCCTTGAAGAGACGATCAAATACTTCCGCTCGCTGCACGCGATGGGTGACCTGCGTCCTCCGCCGGTGCTCACGGAGAACCAGACGTGATGGATTCCGGAACGGGGCTTCGACGTCTGTCCGTCGTGATGCCGGTCTATAATGAGCAGGAGACGCTCGAGGCGATCGTCCGTCGCGTCGCCGGTACGACGTTGAAGGCGGAGCTGGTAGCCGTCGATGACGGATCCTCCGACGGATCACTCGATATTTTGCGACGGCTCGAAGCGGAGGGACTGATCGATCGGCTGATCGTTCACGAGAGAAACCGGGGCAAGGGTGCGGCTCTGGCGACCGGCTTTGCTGCTGCGACAGGCGATTTCATCATCGTGCAGGACGCGGACCTCGAGTACGATCCTTCCGAGTATCGCAAGCTGCTCGAACCCATCCTCGATGATCGCGCGGATGTGGTGTTCGGGTCGCGGTTCATGGGTGGCGAACCACACCGCGTTCTCTACTTCTGGCACTACGTCGGGAACAGATTCCTCACCCTGCTGTCAAACATGATTACGAACCTGAACCTCTCGGACATGGAAACGTGTTACAAGTGCTTCCGTCGCGAGGTGTTGGACGGCCTGGTGATCGAAGAGCGGGGGTTCGGAGTGGAGCCTGAATTGACCGCCAAGGTCGCGGCAGGCGGTTGGAGGGTCTACGAGGTGGGTGTTTCGTACAGCGGTCGGACATATGCCGAGGGCAAGAAGATTGGCTGGAAGGACGGCATCAGGGCTGTGTACTGCGTACTTAAGTACGGCATGTTCCGGCGCGGCACCGGGCCGACCCCGCAATCCGCCGGCTGAACCCCTGACACACAGATTCATGAGATTCTCCGCGCTGATTCCGTTGACTGTCATGGCGGTCGTGGTCGCGTGCGACGCAGGGCAGGACGGTGCGGCCGAGCGGGGGGACCGACTGCTTGCGTCAGGGTCCGTCGACGAGGCGATCGCTGAGTACAAACTGGCCTTGCGCCAGAACGGCGAGGACGCCGACGTACTCATCCGGCTTGGCATCACGTACGCGAAACGGGGCGAGGTGGAGGCCGCGCTGCAGTACTTTCGTCGAACGCTGGAGCAGGATTCGACGTACTGGGATGCGGTCGCCGTGGAGCTCACCGAAGCGGCACGGGTGGCAAAGGATCAGGGCTCGCCAGATAACATGGCCCGGGCGCTCGAGATGGCCCAGCGGATGGGAGCGGAGTTCCTTCCGCTCGATCTGAAGCTCGAATTGGCGGCGTATTATGTGGAGGTCAGCGACTACGGTCGTGCATTGCCGCTCTACCTGTCGGCACTCGAGTCGGGGGAGACGGGACCCGAAACGTGGCTGGCAGCGGCCCGTGCGTTCCAGGAGAGTGGTGGGTGCCGGGAAGGCCTTGCGTACTTCAAGCGCTACCTCGAGAGTCCGGCAGCGCGTCGGGCGGATGGGTCTGCCGCCCGCTGGCAGTACGGCCAGTGCCTGTTCGAAGTAGCGGAGCAGGACAGGCTCGCGGGCCGGTCGTCGCCCGCGCTGCAGAACTTGGATCTCCTGATCCGTCAGGGGGTTCCACGTACCCTGCTTGATCGGGCCCATTTCGCCCGCGGTGAGATCCTGCGCCGCATTGGAAATCTCGCGGCTGCGCAGGGTGAGTATCAGATGGTCTTGGACCTGAATCCGGCTCTCACAGGACCACTGGTTCGGGTGGCTCAAGAGAGAATCCGCGAAATCCGCTACGGAGAACCAGAGAAGCCGTGATTGAATTACCGGCCGGACGATTCCGGCCAGAACGCACAGGCGTAGCGCGCCTCCTGCCCGTACTCGTCGCCCTGGCGTCGGGCGGTTGCAGCGTTGCGCTGCCCCCGCCTGACGCGACGCCCACGCTGCGGTACGAGTGGTCCCGGGAGAGGTACGAGGCTGAGAAGTACTCGGATGCGATTCGCGGGTTTCGCGATCTGCTCTTCCGCGAGCCCCTGCACGCAACGGCCGATAGTGCCCGCTTCCTGCTTGCCCAGGCCTATTTGAACACGGGCCAGCACCTGCTTGCTGCGAACGAGTTCCGCATGTTGGCGACAAGCCGGCCGAATAGCGTCGTGGCCGACGACGCGCAGTTCGGAATGTGCCGCGCCTACTGGCAATTGGCCCCTTCCATCGCCCGGGACCAGGAATACACGCAGCGGACAATCGAATCCTGTACGCGGCTGGTCGAGTTCTTTCCGCGGAGCGACCTGCAGCCGGAAGCCAGGTCAATGATAGAGGCGGCAAGGCAGAAACTTGCCGCGAAACAGGCCCGGGTTGGATCGTGGTATTTCGAGCGGAAACTGTACGAGTCTTCGATTATCTACTTCGAGTCGCTGATCCAGGAGTATCCGGAGACGGACGTCGTACCGGAGGCACTCTACCGGCTTCACGAGGCGTACATGCGCGTCGGTTTCCGAGCCGAGGCGGACGCTGTACGGCAGCAGCTGCTGACCCGATTCCCGGACAGTCCCGAGGCCAGAAACCTCGGAGACGGTAAAGCGGATGCCGCCGGCGAATGATCCGACCGGGCCGACTTGGCGTCTTCGGTGGAGCCTTCGATCCTCCTCACATCGGGCACCGGGTGGTGGCGCTGGACGTTTGTGAACACCTCGGTCTGAAGAAATTGATCGTCGTCCCGGCAGCCCGTCCTCCCCATCGCGACACGAGCTTTCCCGCTACTTTGCGGCTCGAACTCGTGCGGCGAGCCTTCGCGCTGGATGATCGTATTGATGTGAGCGACATCGAGTATCGATCGGACGAGCCGTCATATACGGTGGACACCCTGCGCCAGATCAGGGCGATACAGGATGCCGACGACGTGTGGCTGATCATCGGTTCGGACCAGTATGCGGTGTTCGAAACCTGGCATCAGCCGGAGCGTATTCTCGAACTTGCCCGCCTGGCGGTCATGCGCAGAGGCGACGATACCATACGACCAGATTCGCGGTTCCCGTTCGAGGCCGTCGAGGTCACGCGGATCGACGTGTCGGGAGAGATGATCCGACGACGCCTCGCAGCGGGTCAGTCCATACGCTACCTGGTGCCGGACTCTATACGCGCCGACATCGAAGCCGAAGCTGAACATCTGACGGGACATACAGAGGCATGCTGAAGGGAATCATCAACTCGGTGTTCGGAACTCGCTTCGCGCGCGAGATGAAGAAACTCCAGCCGATCGTCAACGAAATACTGCGGCACGAAGAGGCACTCGCGGCCGTGAGCGAGCAGGAATTGAAGTCCCGTACGGAGACCTTCCGTGCGCTGATCCGTGAGCGGACTGAAGCGATCGAGTCGGAGATAGCCGAGCGCCGGGAAAAACGCCGGCACACGGAAGAACCCGCAGAGCGTGAGCGGCTGACCTATCAGATCGGCGAGGCCGAGGAGGATCTCCGTTCAGCGACGGACGAGGTCCTCGAAGAAATCCTCCCCGAGGCGTTTGCCGTCGTGAGGGAAGCCTGCCGCCGGCTGCTGGACTCCGAAATCGAAGTCACGGGCAACCGGATGCGCTGGGAGATGGTCCCGTACGACGTCCAGTTGATCGGCGGAATCGTACTGCACCAGGGCAATATCGCGGAGATGGCGACGGGTGAGGGTAAGACGCTG
>JAOTWC010000054.1 GCA_029863105.1 Gemmatimonadota bacterium
TCGGGTTCAACCCGCCACCGGCGGTGTTCGACTTGATGACGATCTGGTCGCCGATGTCATCAGCCGAGTAACCGGTGAAGTTGTCGTTGTAGGAAACGGGATCCGTGCTCGTGTTCATCCACGGCACGTAGGTGTCTCCGTCCTCGGGATCGAAGTCGTTAGGATCATTCCCTGCCGGCGGACCCTCCAACCAGCGATCAGGAAGCGCCACCGGGAGCAGGCAGTTGATTCCGCCGGCTGGAGACGCCTGGGCGGTAGCGTCCGTGACCACGTTTACGCTATTCACGCCAAAGATGCGGGCGAAGAAAGTACCGAGAGGGTTCCCACGAGCCTGAGTCCGCACGACGGTCACGGTCACCCGATCCAGATTCACATCGACGTTGACGTCCCCCGGGAGGACAACCGCCTGCGCTCCGCGAATCTGATTCCGCGCCGAGAAGGCGATCGCTTCCGCCCTGGCAAACTCGACGTTGTCGGGGGCGAGGATCAACGCACCTGCGCCGGCGAGAGCCGCGCCGTCTGCCACCTGCTGGGATTCCGTCCTCGCTACCGTGAGCATGCCTACGTCGACGGCCAGCGCCACGGCGGAGACCAGGGCGACCATGCTGCCTGCCGCGATCATCAACGCGGCCCCGCGCTCGTCCGACCAGCGCCATCGAAGCGAGTGTACCACGCGTTTCGCCAGATCCATCATCGTTCCCCCGAACGTTTCGTCAGGTTCAGCGCATTCCCAGAATTTCCGGTGCGCGTCCTCGTCGGACGGATGTTGGGCGAGAATCGTGCGCGCCCGGCCAGCCGTTCGGCCACCCAGTGGACAACACACGTATCTGATTGTCATAGAATCGCTTAGAGCATCACAGGACGCTGTCGTGTGTGGGATCCGGGCCACACGCGGCCCGACCTTTTTGTCGTGGAGCGTGCAGGGAGTAGCGGGTTCATGCCCACTGGAGGAGCCGTGCCCGCAGGACTAGGTTCTCCGGCATGCGAACCGAATTGCGCCGCCTCGTGAGGACGGTGGGGATCTCGATGATCGTCCTGCCGGTGGTGGCAACCGCGTCGGCCCAGGAGGTGCCGACACTGTCCGCCTCCGCCCGCGTGTCGTTGATCTCGATTCTACCGGGCGACGATCTCTACTCGACGTTCGGTCACAGCGCGATTCGGGTCGCCGACCCCGCGCTGGGCATTGACAAGAGTTACAACTACGGGACGTTCGACTTCGGGGATTCGCCGGCCGAGATCGCCAGCTTCATCGGACGTTTTGCCTACGGTGATCTGAACTACCGCCTGAGCGTGGAGCCCGCGCGCCGCACGATTGCGTTCTACTGGGAGGTACTCGGTCGGGCGACGGTCGAGCAGACCCTGGCCCTGTCTCCGGGCGAGAAGCAGGCCCTGTTTCGTTACCTGAGTATCAACGCCCTGCCGGAGAACAGCTACTACCAGTACGACTTTTTCTTCGACAACTGCGCCACGCGGCTGCTGGATGTGATCGAGGCGTCCGTGGGACCGGCGCTGAGTTTCGACGCACCGCCGACCCGACGCAGCTTTCGCGAGCTCCTTGACCCCTACCTGCCCGGCGTTCCGTGGACGGACTTCGGGATGGATCTCGGCCTCGGACTGCCGGCCGACCGCGAGGCCACGCCGCGGGAAGCAACCTTCCTGCCTGAGCTCCTGCTGGAATACGTCGCCACGGGGCAGATCGAACGGGACGGACGGACCCAGCCCCTCGTCGCCCGAACCGACACGCTTACGGGCGGAGGCGACATCAGCTGGGCGCCGGTCGCCGACCCGCCGTGGCCGTCCATCGTGTTGTGGATCCTGTTCGCGCTCGGCACCCTGCTGACCGTGGTGGACGTGAAGGCCCGGAGAGGGAGGCGTCGGTTCCTCGACGCGACGTTCTTCGGAGTTCTGGGAATCGCGGGCCTGGTCGTCGTGTTTCTGTGGTTCGTGTCGCTGCACAGTGTTACGGACGGCAATCTGAACCTGGCCTGGGCCCTCCCGACACATCTCATCGCCGCCCTGGCGATAGCGCGCGACCGGGGGCTGCGCTGGCTCGGGGCCTACATGGCGCTGACGGTTTTCGGTGTCGTGGTGCTGTTGGTGGGGTTTCCGTTCTGGCCACAGCAGTTACCCTCGGCGCTGGTTCCGCTGCTGCTGCTCATCGGCGTGCGCGCCGGCGCGCTCGTACGGGTCCGACTCAACCCGCCAGGGTAGCAACCATGATGGCCTTGATCGTGTGGAGCCGGTTTTCCGCCTGATCGAACACGATCGAGTGCTCCGACTCGAACACGTCGTCGGTGACTTCGATCCCGTCGAGTCCGTACTCCTGGAAGATCCGCTCACCGACCGCCGTGTCCCGATCGTGGAAGGCGGGAAGACAATGCAGGAATCGCACACCGGGGTTCCCCGTCAGCTCGAGTGCCCGGCGGTTTACCTGGTACGGCAGCAGCCGCTCGATCCGCTCGGCCCACACGGAAGCATCCTCTCCCATCGATACCCACACATCCGTGTACAGAAAATCGGCATCCGTGACTCCCAGCTCGAGGTCCTCCGTCAGGGTGATCCGACCGCCTGACGCCCTGGCCCATGTCTCGCACCGATCCACGAGCGCCTGATTCGGCCAGAGCGTTTCCGGTCCACACAGCCGGACATCCATGCCGAGTTTCGAGCCGCCCACGAGCAGGGAGTTTCCGACATTGTTGCGCGCGTCACCCAGATAGCAGAAAGACAGCTCCTCCGGAGCGCGTCCTGAGTGCTCCATCATGGTCATGACGTCAGCCAGCACCTGCGTCGGATGGTACTCGTCCGTCAGCCCGTTCCAGACGGGCACGCCGGCGTGTGCGGCGAGATCGACGACGCGCGATTGGCCGAAGCCACGGTATTCGATGCCGTCGTACAGCCGGCCCAGCACGCGCGCCGTGTCTTTCATCGACTCCTTGTGGCCGATCTGGGAGCCTGTCGGTCCGAGATAGGTCACGTGGGCCCCCTGGTCGAACGCCGCCACCTCGAAGGCGCACCGGGTGCGGGTGGATGTCTTCTCGAAGATCATCGCGATGTTCAGCCCCTCGAGCGAGCGCCTTTCCTTCCCCTCGCGCTTCTGCCGCTTGAGCTGCGCGGCCAGGTCCAGCAGATACAGGATCTCGGCCCGCGAAAAGTCCTCGAGGGTCAGGAAGCTGCGCCCGAGCAGCGGCGCCTCCGTCATTCCGCTCATGGAACCAGATCCCCGTCGAGCGGGCCGTAGTTCATGGCTCCGTCCGGCCTGTCGTGTTCCACGAGGCTCCCGCGGTCCAGCCAAAACCGACGGGTCGCGCGAAGCGACGGACAACACATCGGATCGTCCGGTGTGTGCATGGTGGCGTCGAGCACGACTTCACGATCGACGATGGCCATGGAGTGAATCCTCACACGATCGCCCAGAAACAGCGTCGCCACGTTGACGGCACCGCCACCCCGATCATCCAGGATCGCCAGGTCCACGAAACCTCCGCTTCCGCCCGTGTTGGTCCCGACGATCACCGCGGCCTCGGCGGCAGGGTCGCCGTCCAGGTCGCCGAAGGCCATGTGAGGATCGAGCCCCGCGTGAACCCGCTGTTCGGAGTCGCGAAACTCCCCGTCCATCAACTCGACGAACCCCGTTTCCGTGAACTGGCTCATGTAGGTTGCGTTGCGCACGGCCTGGCTGTCGATCGCCATGGTGGCCGGCGGTGTCGCTGCAGCTGGTTCGGGTGACTCCTCGGTTCGGTCGGAACAGCCCGCCGCCAGCACAGTTCCGGAGAAAATGAGGATCGCGCGCGCTGCAGTTGGCAGAGCCGCTCGGGTCATGCGAGGCCGATATCCGGGTCCAGGTAGACATCCTGGATGAGGTTCAGCAACCGGATCCCATCTTCCCGAGGCCTTTGAAACGCTTTGCGTCCGGAGATCAGGCCGGTGCCGCCCGCCCGTTTATTGATCACGGCGGTACGAACCGCGTCGGCGAAATCGTTGTCGCCGGACGCACCGCCGCTGTTGATCAAGCCAGCCCGGCCCATGTAACAGTTTGCGACCTGGTACCGGCACAGGTCGATCGGATGATCCGAGGTGAGTTCGTCGTAGATCCGTTGATCGAACCGACCGAACTTCACGCCACCCTCGTTCAACGCCACGTAACCGCCGTTGTTCTCCGGGAGCTTCTGCTTGATGACGTCGGCCTGAATCGTCACGCCCAGGTGGTTCGCCTGGCCGGTGAGGTCGGCGCTGACGTGGTAGTCTTCATCCTTCTTGAAGGCGGCATTGCGCAGATAGCACCAGAGAATCGTCGCCATCCCGAGCTCATGCGCGTAGGCGAACGCCTCGGCCGTCTCGATGATCTGTCGGCCGCTCTCATCGGAGCCAAAGTAGATCGTCGCTCCGACAGCGGCCGCGCCCATGTCATACGCCTGCTGTACCGTGCCGAACATGATCTGGTCAAACCGGTTCGGGTACGTGAGCAGCTCGTTGTGGTTGATTTTCACGATGAACGGGATTCGATGCGCGAAGCGCCGCGACACGGCCCCGAGCACCCCGAACGTCGAGGCGACCGCGTTACATCCGCCTTCGACCGCCAATTCAACGATGTTCGCCGGGTCGAAGTAGTCGGGATTCCTGGCAAAGCTCGCACCCGCCGCATGTTCGATCCCCTGATCGACCGGCAGGATCGACACGTGTCCGGTACCCGCCAGTCGACCCGTCCCGAACAGCCACTGCAAGTTGCCGAGCACGCGATTGTTGCGATCGGACTGCGCCACGACCCGATCGATGAAATCAGGCCCGGGGGCATTCAATCGGTCGGCACCGATTCCTGCGCACTGATGATCCAGCAGCGAAGCCGCGTCATCGCCGAGAAGCTCGAGAATTTCACTATTCATGTCACCGTGGTCCGGGTATGGGATGCTTAGTCCTGCCGGCGCCTGCGCGCCGGGCGTCCTGGTCGAGACGTCGTTGGCCGCCTCGCAACCACAAGATGCGACCCCAACCGGAGCACCGCAAAGCGGATACGGTCAGACCCGGGGAACGGCAACCTCTCCCGGCAGATAGCTTTGAAATACGCGGCCGTAAATGTCCCATGCGGTGACGAACAGAGCGGCCACGATCGGTCCGATGATGAAGCCGACGGCGCCGAACAGGATCAGGCCGCCAAGGGTTCCGAGGAGAATCAGCAGATCGGGCATTCTCGTGTCCTTACCGATCAGCCACGGGCGCATGAAATTGTCGACCGTCCCGACGACCGCGGCGCACCAGACGAACAGCAAAATGGCCGTGATCGCCTGTCCCGTGGCAAACAGGTAGATCACCGCAGGCACCCACACGAGGCCGCTCCCGATGGCTGGAATGATCGATAACACCGCCATCACGGTCCCCCAGAAGGCGACGGACGGAATGCCTGCCACGTAGAAACCAAGGCCCGCGAGCATCCCCTGCACCAGCCCGATGACCAGCGATCCCTTCAGCGTGGCACGGGTCACCGAGACGAACTTATCGATCATGCGAGCCTCGTCCGTCGGCGGAAGGGGCAGATAGTACAGCATCCGCGCCAGCAACGTCGGACCCGTAACGAAGAAGAAGAACATCGCGTAGAGCATCACGAACAGATCGAGCAGAAAGGACGCGGTGCCTCGCGTGGCCGACGCAACGCTGGTCACCAGAAAACCGCCCACCACGCCGGCCAGTTCTCCGGTCTTGGCGACGACCTGATCCTGATAAGGCCGCAGCCACTCGAGTTGCGGGATGCGGGCCAGCAGAAGGTCCAGGGCGTCCGGAGAGCGGAGCTGCGTATCTATCCACGGACCCACGGTCTCACTGACTCTGAGGGCCTGCGACACGACGATTCCCAGAAACAGGGACACGGGCACGATTACGAGGAACAGGACCACCACCAGCGTGACGATGGCGGCCAGACGCGGTCGAGCCCCCAGCCTCACCGTCAACCCACGAAACAGCGGGTAGCACATCCCGCTGAACACCCCGGCGAGAAGCAACGGCACGAGGAAGCTGCGGATCATGGCCAGAAACAGCAGGGTGATCCCTACGACGAGCAGGATTACGGTGAGCTTCCCGGACTTCTCTCGCTGTTCGACCTCGGAGCGCGACGGCTGGGAATTCACGGATTCGCCTCCCGATTGGTGATGGCCAACTGTCAAGCGACGGCGGTCGCGTGAACTGCGCTAACCTAGGATAACAGAGCAGTGCCGCCACCCCGGCAGCGGCTCTGACTGTCGAATTCGGCCCATCCCGCATATTCTCGGTGTCTTCGTGAGCGGTTGTTGACCGCTTGGCATGGCGCGAGCCGGGAGTGATGGCATGGCGATGGATTCGGCGGGAGGTCCGCAGCGAGACACCTGGGGCTCTAAAGCAGCGTTCGTGCTCGCGGCCGCCGGGAGTGCGGTCGGCCTCGGCAACATCTGGGGATTTCCCACCGTGGCCGGTCAGAACGGGGGTGCAGCGTTCCTGGCGATCTACCTGCTGGCCGTGCTCCTGATCGGTGCCCCGGTCATGCTGGCTGAGCTGATCGTCGGACGACACACGCAGAAGAATCCCGTCGGTGCGTTCAAGGCGATCATGCCAGGCTCTCTCTGGTCGCTCGTCGGCGCTCTTGGCGTGCTCACGGGACTTGTCATCCTGAGCTTCTACACGGTCATCGCAGGCTGGACGCTGGCGTACATTCTCAAGACTGCGATGGGCGTGTTCGGGCCGGGTGCTGACACGGCGGCGATTTTCGCTGAGGTTTCGGGCAGTCCGGTGAGCGCGATCGGGTGGCACGCTCTGTTCGCGGGCATCACCATCGCGGTCGTCGTCAAGGGAGTGCGTGACGGGATCGAGCGCTGGACGAAGATCCTCATGCCAGTGTTGTTCGGGTTGCTCGTCCTGCTGGCGATTCGTGCCGTAACCCTGTCGGGGGCCGGCGACGGCCTCGCGTTCTACCTGAAACCGGATTTCAGTCAGATCACCGGGAGCGTAGTGCTCGCGGCCGTGGGACAGGCGTTCTTCAGCCTGAGCCTGGGCATGGGTGCGATGATCACCTACGGCTCCTACGTATCGAAGAAAGACGACCTGGTTTCGTCCGCCGGCTGGGTCACCGGTTTCGATACGACGATCGCCATACTCGCCGGCCTGATCATTTTCCCGACGCTGTTCCATGCCGGGCTCGAGCCGGGAGCCGGCGGTCCCGGGATGGTGTTCGTCGTGTTGACCTCGCTTCTGTCGTCCATCCCGCCCGACCCGTACGGCGGCATCATCTTCGGCACGGGGTTCTTCGTGCTGCTGGCGATCGCCGCGCTCACGTCCAGCGTCAGTCTGCTCGAGGTGTGCACGTCATGGGGCGTCGACGAGAAGGGCTGGACCCGCAAGAAGGCCGCGGTCATGCTCGGGGGCGTAGCGTTTGTCATCGGAGTCCCGAGCGCGCTCGCCAACGGCGCCGTGGGCTGGCTGAGCAACATCCCCGGCGTGGGCATGGACTTCCTGAGCTTCATGTTCCTGCTGTTCGGTCAATACTCGCTGGTGATCGGTGCGCTGCTGATCAGCCTGTTCGTGGCGTGGGTATGGGGAGTAAATGCGGCGGGTGACGAGGTGCGGGCGTCTGGCAAAGGATTCGCCCTGGCCGGCGCGTGGGGCTTCCTGATCCGTTTCCTGTGCCCGCTGGCGATCCTGATCCTGCTGGTGCAGCTGGTGAGCAGCCTCTTCTAGTCACGTCCCGTGGACCGTCGGGCCTTACCCTTCGACGGTCCACGTCTTGCCGGTGCGCAGCAGATCTGACAGAGAAGCACCCGCGGCGGGCACTCCCGCCAGCATGGCCTCGTGGTAGGACTCCGCCGGATCGCGATACAGCACGCCGAGGGCCATCGGTGCATCCGGTGGCTGCAGCTCCGCCAGCAGGAGGGCTAGAGCCCGGTTCGTTTCATCGTGGACCACGAGATCTTCTACGGCGACGCCGTCCGGGCCCACATCCACGGTCTCGAGCTTCCAGCTCCGGGGATTGAACCGCAGTCCTCTGTTGCCATCCGGCCCGAACCGCAGCGGCTTTCCGTTTTCGACGACGAGCTGCATCGAACCCGCATGAGCCTTGTCGGTAAACTCGGAAAAACACCCGTCGTTGAACACGATGCAGTTTTGGAAGATCTCCACGAACGAGGCGCCGCGGTGCTCGTGAGCAGCCTTCAAGACTTCCGTGAGCAGCTTCAGGTTGATATCGATCCCCCGGGCGACAAACCGGGCTCCGGCGCCGATCGCGAACGAGGCGGGATGGACGGGATTGGAGAAGGAGCCTCGGGGCGTGGAAGGCGTGACGGTGCCTCGCCGGGACGTGGGCGATGCCTGGCCCTTGGTCAGTCCGTAGATCTCGTTGTTGAACAGGAGGATCTGCAGGTCGACATTTCGACGCAGAACGTGCAGCGTGTGGTTGCCGCCGATGCTGAGCGCGTCGCCGTCGCCGGTGACTACCCATACGTCAAGGTCGGGGTTCGCGAGCTTCAGACCCGTCGCGAGCGCGGGCGCCCGCCCGTGAATCGTATGGAATCCGTACGTGGACATGTAGTACGGGAAACGCGCCGCACATCCGATACCTGACACGAATACCGTATTCTCCGTCGACGCCCCGACGTCGGCCAACGTCTTCTGCACGCCTTTCAGAATGGCATAGTCGCCGCAACCCGGACACCAGCGGACATCCTGGTCTGATGCGAAGTCCTTGGCGGACGTCTCGGACCGAGTGGCCGGCGTCATGAAACTTCCTCCAGGGCGGCGCGAATCACCGATTC
>JAOTWC010000055.1 GCA_029863105.1 Gemmatimonadota bacterium
ATCGTGATACGGAATTCGTCCATGGCCTGGTGGTCGCTGTGTGTCTGGTTCTAGACGGCTACGGATCCCTAATGGTACCAGTGGTGTTTGGCGCGGGCGAGAGTCAGCCCTTGCCCGGCCGCCGCCCGGACCGGCAGGTTCGACGACAGCGCGTCAATAGCGCATAGTAGGACAGGAGGTTCATCCGTGCGTCTGTTCGTCGCAGTGAACATGCCAGTGCGTATTCAGCGTGACCTCGCACGGGTCACGCGGAAGCTTGCCAAGGCCTCGATTCCCGTGCGCTGGATTCCTCCGGAAAACCTCCACCTGACGATTCGGTTTCTGGGCGAACACGCGGAATCCGAGCGTGCATCAATCGTTGACGTTCTTGCCCGGGCCGCCCGTGACGCGGAGCCGTTTGAGGTTTCCTTCGGTGCGGTCGGTGCATTTCCGTCTCCCCGCCGGCCTCGTGTCATCTGGATCGAGGTGGAAGCCGCCCCCCGTCTGCGACTCCTGCGCGGTTCTCTCGAGCGTGAGCTGGCCAGAGCAGGCTTCAGCACGGATCCGCACCCGTTCAGGCCTCACGTATCCCTGGGCCGCGCGTCCGATGGCTCCACACCGGGATCGTTTCGAGACTTCGTATCCGCCAGCAGCACGATTCATGTGGGTAGCGTGCTACGGGTGTCCTCATTGGATCTCGTCAGGAGTCGCAGGCTGTCGAGCGGTGTGAAGTACGAACTCCTCGACCGCGCACGTCTTGGTGCCCGGACACTTCCGGACCCCCGGCCGCGTACGTAGTGTCGGCGGGGGTTGGACTTTCGAACGAGGACTGTGGATGGCGGCAAGAAAAGGTCCGAGGGCCGGCTGTTTCGTGCTCCTGTTCGTTCTGCTGGGTGCCGGATGGCTCGCCCGTGGCACGATTGCCGGGTGGCTCGCCGGAATCGAGTTCGGGGCTGGCTCTGCTCCGAGCGAACGCCTGGCGGATAGGGCTGAGGACAAGATCGATCGCATGCTGCGCGAGGGAGTGCGTGGCTCAATTCGCTTCAGCGAGGCCGAACTCCAGAGCCTTCTCACGTATCGGGCCACGCCATTCCTGCCAGCCGGAATCGAACAGCCGCTCATCGACGTGCAGGATTCGATCATCGTATTGTCCGCGGTCATCCGACCTGCCGACTTGAAGAGCGTCTCGGTGCCGGAGCTGATCCGGACGATGCTGGCGGACACGTCCCGCGTAATGACCGCACTCCTCCCATCGGTTGACCGAACGGGTTGGCTCACCGTTCGAATGCGCAGTCTTCAGATCGGCGGGCTCGTCGTACCGAGTTTCATGCTGCCGGCGATCGTCGAGGGATTGGTGCTGGAAGGTATCCGGACCGAGGAGGGCGCGTTCATCGCGCGGCTTCCGGACGAGGTGGCGGCTGTCAGGATCGATGGCGAGAATGTTGTCATCGATCCGGCTGGCGATCCGGAATGAGAGAAACCGTTGAGGTGAAGTTGATGACTCCGCATACGATGGGTCGCCAACCGACGAAGCCAGGCTCGACAGGGGAACGACCGGCGGAATAGACGGGTAGGGAAGACGCAACCGGAATGACTCGACACGGTGGGAGAGATGAAAGACAAAGCAACTTCGGGGGGTGGGGGCGGCGGAGGTGCCAGGACGCGAACGGATGGGGATGGTTCCGTTGGGCGTTGGATGTGGGAATGGACGAAGTCGATAGCCGTTGCGTTCGCCCTGTTCCTGCTGGTCCGCACCTTCGTGGTCGAGGCGTTCCAGATTCCGACCGGCTCGATGGAGAACACTCTGCTCGTCGGCGATTTCCTGCTCGTCAACAAGATGGTTTACGGTGCGGAAATTCCCGGGACGAGCGTCAAACTGCCGGCCATCGATCCGCCCGAACGCGGTGACATAGTGGTCTTCGAGCCGCCTCCGCGAGCCCGCCAGGCCGCTCACACGAACTATGTGAAGCGAATAGTCGGGCTGCCGGCGGACACACTGCAAATGGTGGACGGCGTGCTGTACCGAAACGGCGCGGAGGTCGTAGAGCCCTATGCGAAGCATTCCCGTCCGTTCGAGGATCCACGCAGCCCCCAGTTCGACTGGCAGAGCGCCTTCCTTGTTCAAGATGGTCGGCGGGCCCACGAGTACCGTCCGACCCGAGACAATTGGGGCGCTATCGTCGTTCCGCCGGACAACTACTTCGTGATGGGCGACAACCGCGACAACTCGGAGGACTCCCGCTATTGGGGGTTCGTGCCGCTGCAGGCGGTGAAGGGGAAGCCACTGATCATCTATTACTCCTACGACCGCGACCAACTGGCGCCGTTTCCCTGGCTGACTGAGATCCGCTGGGGCCGGTTGCTCGATCCGATTCGCTGATGAGCCGGGTTCTCCCGGCGTGCGGGGTGCCGCATGGCAAACCGACCTGATGCCGACGGCGCCCTGACACGATACCTGAGCGAAATCCGGGAACACCCTCTCGCCGGTCGCGAGGAAGAGATTGCCCTGGCCCGTGCGATTCGGGCGGGGGACGAGGAAGCTCTCAACCGTCTCGTCGCCGCGAACCTGAGGTTTGTCGTTGCCGTTGCGAAACGGTATGCCCATCACGGGATCCCGCTTGAAGAACTCGTCAACGAAGGCAACTTGGGGTTGATCAATGCCGCCCGCCGATACGACGAAACCAGGGGGGTGCGCTTTCTGTCGTACGCGGTCTGGTGGATCCGCCAGTCGATCCTCGAATCACTCGCGCGCGACGGTCGTGTCGTTCGCGTTCCAGCCGGCAGGATGGCGAGGGCCCGGAGGGTCTCTCGAGCCTCCGGAAGACTGAGCCAGAGCCTGCATCGATTCCCGGATCCCGGTGAGGTTGCCCTGGAGCTCGGCCTGGCCGAACAACAGGTGATCGACGTGTGGGGCCTGCAGCGCAGCGACCTTTCGCTCGATGCTCCCATCTCGGAATCGGACGAAGTCTCGCTTGTCGATTTTCTCTCGATTGGAGACTCCCCGGATCACTCGATCGACTTCGAACGGCAGGAACAGGCTCGCAGGCTTGCCGAACAGGTGCAGGGCCTTCCGGAGAGGGAAGCCGAGATCCTGAACCGCTATTTCGGACTCATGGACCACCCCCCCGAGACGATGGCTGAAATCGGCCAGTCCCTGGGCGTGAGCCGCGAGCGGATTCGGACGATCAAGGAGCGGGCACTGGCACGTCTTCGCCTGGGAATCGCGAGCCGCGAGTCTCGTACATTGGATGGCAGCTGATCCCGGGCGATGACCCGGCGAACCTGTCTTGACATGCCGAAATCCCTTACATAGCTTGCGTGGTTGCGAGTAGAGTGGACCGGCCGTCTCGACCTGTTCGGGACGGCTCGCTTTTTCTCCCCATAAACTGGACCGGTGGACCGGAACTGGGGAGAGATGACATCCAGCAGGTATTGGTGATGAAGACGTATTCAGTGAAGGCCGGGGAAATCGAACGGAAGTGGCTGGTCGTCGACGCCAAGGACCAGGTCCTTGGACGGTTGGCGACGCAGGTAGCTGCCATTCTCCGGGGCAAGCACAAACCCACTTTTACGCCGCACCTGGATGTCGGTGACCACGTCGTTGTCATCAATGCGCGGGACGTCCGACTCACGGGGCGCAAGGCGGACCAGAAAGAGTACTTCAGGCACAGCGGATATATGGGTGGCGAGCGGTTCATCCCGTTTCGCACGATGATGGCGCGCTACCCGGAGCGGGTCATAGAGCTCGCCGTCAAGGGCATGCTCCCCAAGAACGCGCTCGGCCGGCAGATGTATGGCAAGCTGCGTGTATATCCCGGCCCGGAGCATCCGCATGGCTCGCAGGCGCCGCAACAGATAGAGCTGTAACGCACAGGATCACGACGCATCGGAGGAAGTTTGGCGGACAAGACGATTTTGCAGGCCGTAGGTCGAAGGAAGGCGGCAGTGGCTCGTGTGTATCTGCGACCGGGCCCCGGTGACTGGACGATCAACGGCAGGTCACTCGATGATTTCTTTCCGCAGCTCCGGCACCAGGAGGTCGTGTCACGCCCGTTTGCCGTTACCGAGTCCGAGGGAAAATTCTCGGTAAGCGTTCGTGTGCGCGGTGGTGGCCCGAGCGGGCAGGCTGGTGCGGTTCAGTTGGGGGTAGCGCGTGCCATCGTGGCGGGGGACGAGGAAACTCGCGCCACTCTGCGATCGCACGGGTTGCTGACGAGAGATGCTCGGGTGGTTGAGCGCAAGAAGCCGGGTCGCCCGAAAGCCAGGAAACGTTTCCAGTTCTCGAAGCGTTAGTCCCGGTCCCAAATCACGATTAGAACACGGAATCTCATGGCTGACGTCGGGCTAAAGGACCTTCTCCAAGCGGGCGTGCACTTCGGCCACCAGACGCATCGGTGGAACCCGAAGATGCGCAAGTACATCTTCGCCGAGCGGGGTGGGATTTATCTCATCGACCTCAAGAAGACGCTGCGTGAGTTGAATCGGGCCCGGGAGCTCGTTCACGAGACCGTGCGTGAGGGCGGGACCGTACTCTTCGTGTGCACGAAACCTCAGGTGGCAGACATCGTTCGTGCCGAGGCGGAGCGTTCAGGATCCCACTACGTCACCGAGCGCTGGCTGGGCGGGATGCTGACCAACTTCCAGACGATCAAGAAGAACATCCGCCGGCTGAAAGAGCTCGAGCGCGGGATGGAAGAGGGCGCGTTCGACTTCTATACGAAAAAAGAACAGCTGTTGATGAACCGGGAGCGCACGAAGCTCGACCGGTACTTGTCCGGAATCAAGGACATGAATCGCCTGCCGGGTCTCGTATATGTGGTGGATGCGAGGAAGGAAGAAATAGCGATTCGAGAAGCGAACCGCCTGGGGATACCCGTGGTCGCGATCGCAGACACGAATGCCGATCCCGACAACCTCACGGTCCCCATCGCGGGTAACGACGATGCGATCCGCTCCGTATCATTGATTACGAAGGTGATCGCCGACGAAATTGAAACGGCGCGAACGGAGCGGCCGGAATTGTCCGACGAAGCGAAAGAGGCGGATGCTTACACGTATTCGACCGATGTGGGAGAGTCGGAAGCCGCTGGTGCGCGCAGGAAGCGGCCCAAGCGTCGTCCGCGGCCGGAGCTGATCGCGCGTCGACGTCACGCCACTGATGTGGATCCCGGCGAACCGGGCGGCGATGCGGATGCCGTCCAGGCCGAGGCGGACGACGAGGCGACCGATGCACTGGAGGCCGATACGCCTGCTGCTGTGGCTGCCGAAGAGGCTGCCGTCGTGTCCGCATCTGACGGTGAGGGCGGTGAGTCGGATGCGGAACGTGAAGATGGCGGCCCTGCCTGAGCACACTCGACGGCGGGCCACCTCGGGTGGCCCTTTTTTTTGGCTGTACGTTGAGGAATAAGGACCGCGAAGCGTCCTCCGAGGGGAGGAAAGAGAGAAGTGAGAGAATGTCTACGATTACTGCGCAGTCAGTGAAGTCCTTGCGTGACCGCACGGGTGCCGGAATGATGGATTGCAAGAAGGCCTTGCTCGAGGTCGATGGCGACGAAGAAATGGCGATCGACCTGCTGCGCAAATGGGGAGCGGCGAAAGCGGCGACGCGTGCCGAGCGGGAGACTCGTGAGGGAATGGTGTGCGTGGCGTCCGGAGACGCTGGGCTCGGGATGGTCGCCGTTTCGAGCGAAACCGACTTCGTCGCGCGCAACGAGGAGTTTCAGGATTTTTCGGCGCGCCTGGCGACGGCGGTGGCCTCGTCCGATCTGCCGGACGGTGAAGCCATGGACGGCGAACGCCTGCTGAACCGGGAAGCGTTTGCGTCATTCGCTGCCGAGTTGACAGATCTGCGAACGAAGATCGGCGAGAACATCAGTGTGTATCGGGCGGTGCGGCTCCAACCCTCCGAGGGGTCGAGCACAGCGTCATACGTGCATTTCGGAGGCAGGATCGGAGTCCTCGTTGAGTTGTCCGGCGCTGGAGGACACGAGGACGCCGCGCGGGATGTTGCCATGCATGTGGCGGCCGCGAATCCGGTGGGGGTCTCTCCGGACGACATCCCGGCCGGGGAGCGCGAGCGTGAGCGCCAGGTTCTGACCGAGCAAGCGAAGCTGGAAGGAAAGCCGGAGGCAATCGTCGAGAAGATCGTCGAGGGGCGCATGCGAAAGTTCTATGAGCAGAGTTCGCTGCTTCTCCAGGCCTTCGTAAAGGATTCGGACGTATCCGTCGAGCAGATGTTGAGCCGTGAGGCCGAGGGCCTGACGGTTCGACGGTTCGTTCGGTTCCAGATCGGCGAATAATCAAGCGGAAGCAGGGGGCGGCATGGCCGACCTGAAGTATCCTCGTGCTCTGGTGAAACTCTCCGGTGAGTCGCTGGCCGGAGACCGCGGGTTTGGAATCGAACCCGCGGTGGTACAGAAGCTGACGGAAGAAGTCGGAGCTGTGCACGCCGCTGGTGTGCGGCTGGGCCTCGTGGTGGGCGGCGGGAACATCGTTCGGGGGACGATCGCGAGTCAGCAGGGTATGGACCGCGTGTCGGCCGACTACATGGGAATGCTGGCCACCGTAATCAACGCGTTGGCCCTGCAGGATTCCCTCGAACGGTCGGGCGTGGAAACGCGCGTGATGACCGCCATCCGCATGGAACAGCTCGCTGAGCCGTACATTCGCCGGCGAGCGCTCCGACACATCGAGAAGGGGCGGGTCGTCATCTTCGCAGGCGGTACGGGCAACCCGTACTTCTCCACCGATACCGCTGCCGTTCTTCGCGCGATCGAAATGGAAGCTGACGTGATCCTCAAAGCGACGAACGTCGACGGGGTCTACTCGGCTGATCCAGTTGAGTATCCGGATGCCGAGCTGTTCGTGGATCTCACCTATCGAGACGTCCTCAAAGACGACCTGAGGGTCATGGATGCGGCCGCGATCTCTCTGTGCAGGGATAACAACCTTCCGGTGATAGTGTTGAATATCCGGGAGCCGGGGGCGATCCTTGCTGTGCTTCGCGGCGAACGAATCGGCACTTTGGTAACCCGAGAGGCATCGCCATGAGCAGTCAGGCACTCAAAGAAGCATCGAGCCAGATGGACCGGAACCTTGAGGCGATCGCGAGAGAGTTTTCCGGAGTCCGCACGGGAAAGGCGAGTCCGGCGATTCTCGATCTGGTGCAGGTTCCCGCCTACGGATCGGTGATGCCCTTGAAGCAGACCGCGACGGTGACCGCGCCCGAAGCACAGATGCTGGTCGTACAACCGTGGGACACTTCACTGGTTGGAACCGTGGCAAAAGCGATCCAGGCCGCGGATCTCGGTCTCAACCCGAGCGTCGACGGCAATCTGATCCGGGTCGCCATTCCGGCGCTGACCGAGGAGCGGAGGCGGGAAATGGTAAAACTCCTGCACCGCATGGCAGAGGAAGGTCGTATCGCGGTACGCCATGCTCGACACCGGGCCAAGGCCGAGATCGAGCGTGAAAAGAAAGACGGGGAGGTCAGCGAGGACGAGATGCGCCGGGATCTCGATGCCCTGCAGAATCTTACTGATGAGCACATTGCCAAACTCGATGAACTCCTGGCACGCAAGGAAACCGAGGTAATGGAAGTATGACGTCCGATTGGCGCCTGGCACTGGACATGTATGTGGCCGGCAGGAATCGCGCGGATTCCACGGAACAGAAGCAGGCAGCGGCTACGGCCGCCCGGCGCACGGCAGCCCCGACACGGACCTCGGGAACCTCGATTCCGGGCGTCGCCGTATTCGGAGTCCCGATTCCGCAAACGCTCGACTGCTACCGGAATGCCGGTACCTGGCGGAATGGGCTGAATGGCGCTTCCGGCGACGAAGCTGGCAGCGGAGCCTGAGGAGTCTGACACGGAATCGCCGACCGACCTTCGGCAACGGCTGAGCGAACGTCTCCGGGCCCGTCCAGACCTGCTTCCCGCCGGTAGCCGCATCCTCGTAGCGCTGTCAGGCGGCCCCGATTCAACTGCCCTGAGTCATCTGTTGGCCGAACTTTCCCGGCGACACAAGTGGCAAGTGGAAGCAGCCTACTTCGATCACGGCATCCGATCCGGAAGCCGGCAGGAAGGTGATCTGCTGGTCGCTCGCATGCGCTCCCTCGGAATTGACGTCCATGTCGGCCGACCGCGGATTCCACTCAGGCACGCCCACGAGCCGATGCGACGTGCCCGGTACGCATGGTTGCATGAAACGGCGGCGGCGCTGGGTTCCGAGAGGATCGCGACAGGCCACAACCAGGACGATCAGGCGGAAACGGTGCTGTTTCGTGTTCTACGAGGGACCGGAAACCGTGGTCTGACGGGGATCCCGGAACGGCGCGGGCCGATCGTGCGTCCGTTGCTGACGATCCCGGCGGCAGAGATCCGTACGTGGCTCGTGCGCGAAGGGATCGACGCCGTCGAAGATCCTTCGAATCGGGACCCCCGTTGGGCCCGCAATCGGATCCGCCATGAACTGCTTCCGGCGCTCGAGGAGCACGTCGGAGCGGACGTGCGGCGGCGGCTGCTGGCGATTCAATCTGCCGCCGAGTCCGTCGAGACCCTGACCGCTGGGAT
>JAOTWC010000056.1 GCA_029863105.1 Gemmatimonadota bacterium
CGATACATAGTGAGCGAGCTTCAGGACACGGAAGACGCGCAACAGCCGAAGCGCCCGCACGGTGAGAAGCGCCTGCCCGCCAGGTATAACGAGCGTAAGGTAGGTGGGGAGGATCGCGATCAGGTCCACGACGCCGAAGAAACTGCGCGCATACCCACGCGCGCTCGGTGCGCACCAGAGGCGGAGCGCATACTCGATCGAGAACACGATGGTGAACGCCCACTCCGCCCGCCTCAGCCAGAGCCCGTATTCAAGGCGGAAGCCTCGCACGCTCTCGAGCATGACCACGAGTACGCTGATCAGGATGAACCAGATCAGGATGACGTCGAACGCCTTACCGGCGGGCGTTTCGTGACCGAAGATTACCCGGTAAACCTGGCCTCGAAGAGAATCCGGGTCGGGTGCGGAAGGTCTGGTTATCGCGACGTGTCACTCCTCGCTATGGTGGTCTGCGAATGGAATGTGGCGGGTGGGAGAGCCGAAACCAAGCCTGACCGGACCAGACCAGGTCTCTCTCCAGAATGGCACAACCGGCGGTCCAGGTTCCTACCGTTCCAGGGCAACACCCCTGAACAGCAACCAGAGGGGAAACAGCAACTCTCCAACGAAGGTGAACTGGCTGACCGCGAAGTCTGCTGTAGGAAGAAGAATAGTCATGCTCGAATCGATCACGTAGCCGAGGCCTCCGACGATCAACAGGATGCCCAGAAGTCGTGGAAGGAAGCCGGACCTGACAACCAGGCTCCCCAGCGGAAAAAGCCACAGGCCCCAGAAGATCTGGGCCAGGAGAATCCCGTGGTCCCGATTGTCCAGCAGCAGCATCGCCTGCGCATGCAACTGGGTCGTATCGATGACTGTCAGGTATCGTGGACCATTCAGCAGCGACAACACGGCAAGGAGGTTGGCCTCGCTAAGGAATGCGACAGGAACGCTCAGCAGGGCCAGCACGGCCATGGCCACCGCAAGCCCCCGATGCACCCCCGCGAACATCCGGTACAAGGCCAGGATCAGGAACACGAAGATCACCTGGCCGATGAGTGCCGCCAGGATCGCACCACGCAACAGGCCTTCCGAGGCCATGATGTTCGTGGCGGTCGCCACTGCATCGCCGGGCACAAAGAGAATGGACGGTACATACAGAAGACCAAAACCGCTGAAAACCGCCATGACCAGATAGAGGCTCCCGGCCAGTCGGGCGGTTCGGCTGTCAGGCGTGGTCGGGGGGGGCTTCACTGGTCTCAGGTAAACCGTTCTCGCGGAGCTTCACGGAACCGCGCTGTGCAGGGATGACTCATCTCTGTAAATCCATAAGAGCCGAACGGGATCGAACCGGTGACCTCCTGCTTGCAAAGACCAACCGGGCCTCAGACCAGATCCGGTGAGGCCCGAAAATACAGCAAACCCGTCTATGCGACCACGCTGGGTCACGGTCGGCCACGGTGGGTCATGTCACAATTAGTGGCACACTGGCCGGGCAACCAGGGGCCCGCCCAGAGCCAGTCGCTGCTCTACTTGAGTCGCACCGATCACTTCACGGTTTGCAAATAGACATCGTCGTAGTTATAAAGATATTTCGGTAGTTTTATCTGGTAGCCGTTGACGGGCCCTCCCCCCTCCCCGCCCACGGTACTGCCGTCAGGAGGCTCCGATGCGACTCGCTTTGCCCAAGTACCTCGCCCCGTTCTCCGTTCTTGCCCTGGCTCTCACTGCTTGTAGCGACATTCAGGCCCCGCTGGAATCTGAACACTCGGGTGCGGAACCGTTACTTGCCATCTCTGACGCGGCCCACGGCGGGACAAACCAGCATTTCTTCTGGCTCCCGCCACTGGTTAGTGATCCAGGGGTCTTCAACGGCGCCTTTAACGGAGCTGCGACCCCGACAGTCGCAATCTGCCTGTTGAATAGCACCGGTACGGAATGCGAAGGCACGCAGCCGGCCGGTTTGCCGATCACGTTCGGGATGGAGTCAAGTCCGGGCTCCGAGACCGTGCGAGTAGTTCCCGACGACGAGCTCTACATCGTCAACTGGCACACCGACCTGTACGCGGTGAGTCCGGGGCCGATGTACCGGATCAGCGTCGTGGCCGGCGACACACAGCTCGGGTTTGCGGATGTTGAGCTCGCAGCTAAGGGCAGTGAGCTGAGAGACATCGACAGCGGCGAGACGATCACGCTCGTCGATGGCCGTACGCTGCCGATCAAATTCCGGCTCGAAGATGGTGTCCCGATCGTGATCTCGGCTGAAGAGGGAGGAACTGTTGAAGCCCTTGGCGGAGAGGTGACGGTCGAGATTCCACCGGGTGCTCTCGGAGAAGAAACGGGCATCACGGTTGAGCCGATCGTGCCGACCGGCGATGCGTTGGTGGCTGTGGAGTTCGGACCGGATGGTCTCCAGTTCGACATTCCAGTTATCGTAACGCTCACCTACGACGAGACCGCGCTCGGTGGCTTGAACGAAAACGATCTGGCGCTGAGGCTCGTGGGTGACGGACGCGTTATCCCCGGGAGTTCGGTGGATCCACCCACCAACACGGTAACGGCACCTTTCCATCACTTCAGCGGCGGGGAGGTCGGACCGGCGGCGCTGGCGATCTTCTGTCCGGCGGATGCCGATTCCACGACGTTTGAACTGCTGTCCGATGCGATCGACGCCGTGATGGTCGACGGAATCGTGGAAGTGTGCGCCGGAACGCACACGCTTGCGACCACTGGGCTCATCAACAAGGCGATTACGCTCGAGGGCGCCTCGGGAACTCGCCCGACGCTGACGACGGTGGCGGGGAATAATTTCGTCCTCGCTACGTATTTCGACTCGGGGATAGCTACAGTGCGGAACCTTGTGCTCGAATCGGGCCCCGCCTTCGGCGCTTTCGTATTCTCAGAGCCGTACAGTGACACGTTTTTGGACGACGTCGATATTCTTGTCACAGATCCTGGGAGTATGGGCATAGTCGCTGGTCGAACTCTCGTTCCCAATGCGCGAGCGACGATCCACAACGTGAGTGTCACGGACGGCAATTGGGGAGTGCGAGGGCTGGAAGGCGCCCGGATCGACGTGTTGAACTCCACGTTCACCGGTCAGGGTAGGTTTGGCATCGGATATTTCTGGGGCGCCTCGGGACTCATCCAGGACAACACAATTTCTCCCTGCGGAGAGGAGGCGTGTGTTAGGGTGTTTGGCCCGGGTGGCGGGTACGCCCAGGCGGAACCCCTGCGAATCATCGGAAACCAGCTCACGGCGACCGCAGCGGACCAGACTCTCTGGGGGCTGTTTGTAAGTCCAGGGGACCAGACGTTTGAGATCCGTGACAACAGCGTGATCGGGGTGCCGCCGGTCGGCGACCGTACCCAGAGTGGGACGTACTCGTTTACCCAGACCGGAATCCGGATCCAGAGTCCGGCGGCTGCCGGTGACCTGTCAGGCAACACGTTGTTTGGTGTGAGGGGCGGTATCCTGATGAATTTCGGAACGGTCTCGACGACCGGCCTGGACAACGTCATTACCGCAGTGAGGAGTGGTGTAAGCGTGCGCTCCGGAGGTCTTCTGTCCATTCACAGCAGCGACATCACCGACTACGTGAACCCGATCGGTGTAGATCAGGGGACGAGTGACCTCACGTGTAACTGGTGGGGCGACGCTGGCGGACCCATCGGCGTGGACGGGGCGATCGCACCCGGCGTCTACACGCCATGGATTACCACCGGTCCGGTCGCCGGCACGAGTACTACGAGCTGTTAGGGCAGGACCTTGCAACGGGTGGCCCCGCCTGAGGGGTCACGGGGGGCGGTTCCTTTCGGGGCCGCCCCCTCACACGGCGGCTTTTCACAAAGGGGCTAGCTCGCCGGTGAGTCGCACCGATCACTTCACGGTTTGCGAAGAGACATCGTCGTAGTTATAAAGACATTCCGGTAGTTTTATCTGGTAGCCGTTGACGGACCTGCCCCGAGCCCGCCCGCGGCATCGGTGTCAGGAGGCTCCCATGAACCAGATGATTCCCCGACTCGCCGTATTCTCCCTGCTCACCCTAGCTGTGGCCTGTCAGGACACGACCCCTCTGGACCCGTCCGCAAGCCAGGTCGATTTTGCCGAGGTGACGGCAACCTTCGACCAGGTGGGCGTCATTGAGCACGTCGTCGGCAGTGGTCACTTCCGCAACCCCGCTGGATCCATGAACAGCTTTGCCTTCAATGCCCTGAAGAAAGCCGACGGAACGGTCAAAGGGCAGGTCACCCTGCAGGTTCGGGTTGGCCACATCGCCACGTGGAAATTGGACGTTGACTGCCTGGCGGTGGACGGGAACGTTGCCGTTCTGAGCGGAACCATCATCCATTCCAGCTTTCCTCAATTCGTCGGTTTCGGAGGTTGGACAGCCCTGCAGGACAACGGGGAGGGCGGAAGCGCATCGCCGGACATGAGCACGAGCGTTTGGGCGATCCTTCCGAATTACCTGCCGGTTCCCGGCTACTGCCATGAGGTCATCCAGGATATCGACTCCTACTTGGCACCCAACATTTTCGGATGGGTGCCCGTCATCCGTGGGAATGTGCAGATATTCTAACAGCCGGACGAAACAGGGTGGGCTCAAGCGATCATCGGGAGGCTAGCTCCCGGTTGAGGGCGAAGCGCCCGGTTCACGCCGGGCGCTTGACCCGCGCTTGACTGTCTCGCGCCGTACGGGTTGAAGCTGGATTACGAGCGCATCGAGGCGACGCGCCCCCGGATCGTGGAGATGCTGCGGTAGCGATGGAGCCGATATCGAGGAGGGCCTGCCGTCAGCCGTCCTCTCGGGTGGGAATGCGAAGCAGTTTGGCGATCACGAACACCGCAATCACGACCAGCACGACCCGCAGCCAGATGAGGTCCACGGCTATCGTCGATACTGTGATCGAGATGAGCACGGAGCCGATCGCCCAGCGCTTCGCGCCGGCTGACATAGCGCGGTGCTGGTTCCAATCGTTGATAAGCCTGCCGAAGACACGGTGGTCCATCAGATAGGTGTAGAATCGTTCCGAGCCGCGTGCATAGGAGGCCGCGGCAAGAAGCAGGAACACGGTAGTCGGCAGGAGCGGGATCACAGTTCCAAGGAGCCCCACTCCGAGGAAGACATGCCCAATGAGTATCCAACCCAGGCGGGTGGCTCTACTCTTCGCCATCTGCCGCTCGCTCTGAACGATCTCAGCTTCCATTCACGCCCTCAGCCAATCTTCCGCTTCCGCCCGCCGTCCTATGGATCAGGGGAGCGTGTATGTCCCGTCCCAATAGTTGATCCCACGGCCGTCCGACCACGCTTCTCCGCCCCTGAATGTACCCTCACCATGGATGCCGTTGAACTTCCCCGTTCCCTCCAGGAAGCCCCAAGAACCGCCTTCTTGATCTGCTTTGTACCAGATCGTCCACACGTCCCCGTCCATGTCCACAAAGTCGCAGTAGCCGGCAACGATCAACGATTCCGATTCAACTGTGCTGCCCGAGCAGGTGCCCGCCGACGGACCAAGCGGACTGGCAGGATCGTCGGTGGTCAAAATGCCGGATTGAACCGCTCGCATGAGCGAGGTTCCGTCGCTGAGGGGCATCTCCTCGGAGGATGTGATCGAGTAACTGAAGCTCCCGCTGTCCGAGCGTTCCTGTGCCGCGGAACCAGAAGCCAGAGTCAGGAACAGTACAGCCGTTCCGGCGAAGATGAAGAAAGTCCTGCTGCGTTTTGTCACAAGCCATCCTTGTCGATGGACACCAATTGAAACCTCCGTGGACTGGCACGGCGTGCGGTCAGGAAGGTCCCGATTCGTCTGATCATACCACGTTTATTTTCTCATGACCAACGATTCTGAATCGAGACAAACGGAGTCAAATACCTTAAATCTGTTACGTTTACAGGGATTGTTGTTTGGTGCTGCGGAGCACTCAAAATGGAGCCGACCGGGATCGAACCGGTGACCTCCTGCTTGCAAAGCCACTGCGGAGCCGCCGACTGGCGCCGAGGAGCGCCGAGGTACGCCGAGCTTTGCCGATGGTGCGCTGACTGACGCCAGGTGGAGCCCGCTCACGCTGTGACAGTTCCGTGACACCGCTTTCCAGCCATCTAGCGTCGACCGACTTGTCCCGACGTCCCCTGGCCACTCTCCCTGACAAACAGGTCGGTGATGGCCGGCAAGCTGTACGTCTTCGAATCCGCGTCTTGGACTCTCACGGCCAGCATATACACTCCGGGTGCAGTCCCGCCAAGCTCTAGTCGCAGGTGATGCCGGCCTATATCTCCGCTCATCTCTGCTTCGAACTGCAGCCGGAAAGCCAACTCGGTTCCCTGAAGTCGCCAGACATCTTCAGCGTCTTCGGCCGCGACCAGCCGAAGCTCGACATCATACTTACCTCCACTACGGACTCCGTAGGCTTCAAAATACGTATGTATCGTTCCATCCGGATTGGTCATATGGGCTGGAGATACTTGGAGATAGCTGTGCCCATCACGAGTCCAGCCGCCACCGTCATACTGTGCCACGGCGATGTCGCTGACCTGCGGCAGACCTCCGACAGCCGGTACCGTAACGGTATCATGGCTCCAAGAACCGGTACCCGGGGCATTGAGGTCGTCGATGACAACGGTTAAGGGTAGAGGACCAGGATCCGCCGAGAATACGTCTCGGAGTGTGACACCCGCATCATCGTCCACCGACCCTGCCAGGAGCGAGCGACTTGGCAGGTCTTTGATCACTATACCCGCAGGGGTCAATAGAGAATAACGGCCGGCTACATCCAGCGTAGCGACGTCGCCGTCATCGCTTGAGTGCCCAAGGTCACCGGCCCGGACCGACGAGAGAAGCCAAACCTGCCACCGCCCCAGTGATGGATTCAAGAAACGGAGCGTTTCAACGAGAGTCCGGACTGTCGGCTGGACGGCCGGCACGTCGGGAACAGTCTCCAACAGATTTGCGATATTCTCGGCCGAAGCTTGAGCCTCAGAGCGTCGATCGGCCTGATTTTCAACTGCATCAAGCGCACGTTCCCATGGGTCGCGCAGCTGCCGTGAAGCTTGTCTCCCAGCTGCTTTCATCCGAGCATGGACTACAGATTTCGGAAGATTCGAGTTGGCGACGTACTTTTGAAAGAACATCGTGCCCGGCCAACCCCCAACCCCGAGCACGAATCGATAGTCGCCGTCGGCTCGGCCTGCTCCCTGAGCGAAACAGAAGATGTTATAGCCGTCGGAACGCCAATATGGCCAACATGTTCCGGCTTCCCCCGCCAGACTTGCGCCCGCAGCTTCCTGCTGATCCGACGCTAGGTCGCTGGCACGTCCCGAAAACCCCTCGGTCGTCTCTGGATAGCCTATTCGGACGTACACTAGGCCACGGTCATCGAAAGCAAGGCCCGTCGGTCTGCCGCCATAATCTGCAGAGTCTCTGTGGACCCTGGCCCGCGGGATCCAATACCAGTCCCTCGCGTGGGCTAGCCGTCTGTAGTGAAGGGCGAGCCGCGCGTCAGTCGTACTAGCCATGCGATGAGCCCGCTCGCCCCAGAAGACTCGGAGCCAGTCACACGTCTCGACCCCCGGTCGAATCAGGGGCCATTCCTCTGATTCCGGTGGCGTAAACACCGCCAAGAGATCCCACTCAATCTCGTGTCTGGTAGTGCTATCTTCGGCTGCGCAAGCTTGCCAGTAATCCTGAGCGCCCCTGGCTCGATCCACGTCGAGTTCCAGGAGAATCCTTGCCCGCTCGAGTTGTGCGAGTGATTTGAGACTCGGCGAGACTACCCGATCCAGTGCTGATTCTCCTAGCTCCTGCTGGCCGGCCCGTCGCCAGAGCCGGGCAATCAGAATCCAGTCATTCTCAGATGTGGGAAAACCAGATGATACTAGGAGGTCCCCCAAGACCTCAGCGACACGCGCAGAGTCTGGATTTCCGCGAAACGGATCCAGTAGCTCTGCGACGTCCGCTGGCGCTTCAATCGCGGAGCCTCTTACTGGCACCGGTTCTTGGGCTCGTGCAGCACTCGACCACACGCAAAGGCCTATGAGACCAAGGACATATCTCTGCCAATTGGCCATGCTACCTCCGTACCGGACGACCCCATCCCTCGGCGGTAAGGTCTTCGACCAGTCCCGAGAGCCACGAGCACCCGGCGGGGCCTCCGGAGGTCTCTACCCGCCAGGTTGCCCGGGGTGTCACATGGTGATCAACGTAATTCCAAAATGCCTACTCAGGCTGGAACGGGTCACCATAGTTATTTCCGAAGCAGCAGGTGAACGACGGACAGACAGCTCCCGACCAGTACTGCCCCCCCCCGGTGTTAAGAATCTTACTGCCGGGGTCCGACGGGTCCGGTATCGAGTCGGTACTAGCTACACACTGTCTGTCAAACAATGCGTGCGCCGTATTTGCTTCGAAGGCTGGGCGGCAGAAGTCGACTGCAAACTCACCTGCGCCTATCTGCTCGGAACACAGTCCTCCCCCTTCCGGCGGAGGGAGCTCGCAACTGATCTGAGGTACAGGTGTGCCACCACACACATGTTCGATGCAACACGC